>CADEEN010000385.1 GCA_902826345.1 uncultured Burkholderiales bacterium
CGCAGGCCAACACCATGGTCGCCTCGCACCTCGGCGACATCCGCATGGCGCGGTGCGCATCGCCGCAGCTCGTCGCGCGGATGGGCGACGGCGCACCGCGCGACCTCGACGCGCTGGCCCGCTGGGCACACGTCACGCTGGAGTCGCAGGGCGACCCGGTGGTCTATCGCGACGCGGAGTTCGACAAGACGATTCGCGTCGCGCCGGTGGTGCGGTGCAACTCACCGGCCACGCTGCTCACCATGGCGCTCGACGGTGTCGGCGTGGCCTGCCTGCCATTGGCCACGGCCGAACGCTACATCGCCCAGGGTCGGCTGGTCGTGCTGCCGCCGCATTGCGGATGGAGCCGATCGGTCTTTGCCTGTCACCGCTACGGCAGCCGAACGCCCGCCGCCGTGCGGGCCTTCGTTGACACGCTTCGGCTGGCACTGGGCGCCTGCGGCAGGCGGGGCGCCGACGAGACGCAGCGGGCGTTGCCGAGCGACGATCACGAAATCGCGAACGTCCGCACGCTGATCAGCGCCCCTTGACCGCCTCTTGCGTGCGGCCGTCCGCACGCTCGCAAGCCGCGGCGAGCACGGCTCGCGATCCCGCACCCAACTGTGGCCTTTCACCGCGAGTCGTCAGGGACGACCGCAATCGCACGAACTATCAGTTCGCAAAGGCGAGCTTGCGCCGGCCCTCGGCCTCGCGCATCTTGATGCAGGGGCGAGTGCAGCCGCATGCGCCTCGCGTTTTCAACGAAGGACTAACCTTGACCAAGACCACCGCAACTTGCCTGCTCGCTCTGGCGCTGTGTGGACCGACGCTCGCGCAGGCCGCCTATCCCGATGTCTGGGCCTATCGGTACAACTACGCCTACAAGGACTATGAAGTTCCCGACGGCGACATCAACCGGGTCACGCTGTGGGGAGAGTTCCGCGCACCGCGCAACGCCTCGGCCGAGCAGAAGCGGCAGGGCTGCATCGCCGCGATCAAGAAGCGGGCCGACGTGCTCGTCTCGACGCCGTCGGCCTGCCGGCGCGGGCCCTACGTCATCAAGGTGTGGGCCGATGGGCCCGTGGAGAACTTCAACTGGCGCGGCTCGAACACCTGGTGGTGCGGCGCCTCGGGCGTCAAGGGCATGGCCCCGTTCGATCGCAGCTGCCCGCGCTGAGTCGAGAACGATCGGCGACGGACGCGACGCTCAGCGCCCGTCCGCGGTCTGCCAACGATCGAGCCCGCTTCCGATGGCGACGTCGAGCAGGAACTGCTGGCGCACCAGGTCGACGCGCGCGTTCAGCTCCGCGCGCTCGGCATCGCGCAATCCGTCCTGTGCGCTGGTGAGGTCGGTGCTGCTCACGCGGCCCATGCGCAGCTTCTCCTGCTCCGCCTCCAGCCGCTCGCGCTGCAACGCCAGCGCCGACACCGCGATCTGCAGCGCGCGCTCGGCCGATGCCAACCCGTCGTAGGCACTTCGCACCTCGCTTTGCACGGCGGCGCGCCGCTCCTGCGCGGCCAGCACCGTGCGCTCGAGCCCGAGCTCGCTGGCCGTGCGCGCCGCGCGAAGTTCAGTGCGCGACAGCGGCACCTCGAACAGCAGTCCCACCTGGCTGCTGCGCGGCCGTGCGCTGTCGAGCGCCGAGCCGTCGGCGGCCACGCGGCCGACGCCCTGCTCGGCGCGCGCGCTCAGGTCCAGCCGAGGCCAGAGGTCGTCTTGCGCGCGCTCGACGGCGTGGCGCTGCGACTGCACGGCGCCGTCGGCGTCGATCAGCTCGAGCCGCGTCGCCAACGCCTGCCGGAGCGCCTCGTCGAACGGCGGCGCGGCGTACGGCGGCGCTGGCACCTGCTGCGGCAAGCGGTAGCGCGACGCCGGCGGCTGACCGAGCAGCAGCGCCAGGCGCCGGTGCGCGTCGTCCTCGACGCGCACCGCGACTTCGGCCTGCAACTCGGACTCCGCCACATTGGCGCGCGCCTGCAGCGTGTCGAGCCGCGCGATGCGGCCGGCGCCGAGCAGCGCGTCGCTGATGGCCAGGCTTTCGCGCGTGCGCTGCAGCGCACGTGTCGCGATCTCGCCTTGCTGCTGCGCCTGGTACAGCCCGAAGAAGGCGTCGAAGGCTTCGGCCGCCACGGCGCGGCGCAACAGCGCGAACGCGTTGACGCCCAGGCGCTCGCTCAATTCGATCTGGCGCCGCTCCAGCGTGCCGATGCGCCAGCCGCCCTTGAGCAGCGGCTGGTTCAACTCCAGCGTCGCGCGCCCGCCGCCCGCGGCGTCGTTGCTGCTGCCGGTGGGTCGGCTCAGGTTGACGCGCAACTCGGCGCCGCTGGGGGCGCGCCACGCGGTCAGCGCGCCCACCTCGCCGCCGATCGTGCGCCGCGCGGTCGCATCGGCCGGGCGCGCGCGCGTCTGGTTGTAGCCGGCGCTGAGCGCGGTCTTGGGCCGGAACATCGTCAGTGCGGCCTCGTTGAGAAGGCGCTGCGCCTCCCGCTCGAGCCGGCCCAGCACGAGCTGCGGCGCCTGCGCGAGCGCTATATCGAGCGTGCGCTGCAGGGTCAGCTGCACCGCGTCGGCGTCGGCAACGCGCATTGGCGCGCGCGGCATGCCGGCCTGCGCGTGAACATCGTCGCGCGCTGCTGCCGCGGTCTGCGCCGGCGGCTTGCGTTCGCTCGCCATCGACTTGCCGAACGCATCGTGCGACGGCAACACGCCGGCGAGCGCCAGCAGCGCCAGCGCGGCGCATGACGCACCGCTGCGGCAGCGCTTCACGAGGCGAGCACCACCGACGGGTCCAGCCGCGAGACGCGCCATGCCGGGTAGAGCCCCGAGACGGCGCCGACCCCCGCGCCGAGCGCCAGCGCCAGCGCGGCGGCCGCGGCGTCGATCACCGGCGGCATCTGCAACCAGTGCAACGCCGGCAGCGCCAGCGCATGGCCTGCCACCACGCCGAGCGCGCCGCCGGCCACCCCCAGCGCCGTGCTCTCGACGAGGAACTGCGCCGCCACCGCGCGCCGGTCGGCGCCGAGCGCCATGCAGACCGCGATGTCGTAGCGCCGCTCGAGCCCGGCGACGAGCATCACGTTCATGATGCCGAAGCCGCCCACCAGCACCGAAATGCCGCCGAGCAGCGTGATCAGACGCGCGTACTGGCCGGCCTGCTCACGCTTGAGCGCCACCAGCGCCGCAGCCGAGCGCATCGTCGGCCGCGCATCGGCGTGCTCGCGCAGCGCCTCGCGCAACCCTTGCACCGCGTCCGGCACGCCCGCCACGTCGCTCACGCGCCAGACGAGCGCGATGCGCCGCGGCGCGACGAGCATCTGGCGAAACGGCGGCGCCTGCACGAACACCGAATCGTCCGGCGACTCGCCGAGCAGATCGGCCGCGGCGCCGGCCGCATGCAGCACGCCGGCGACGTAGGCCGTGCCGCCGCACAGCACGAACGAGCGACCTTCGGCGACATCGACGCCGGCATCCTGCAGCCGCCGCGCCACGCCGGCGCCGAGCAACACCCACGGCGCGGCGCGGTCCAACGCGTGCAGGTCGCGACCGCTGGAAAGGCGCAGCCCGAGCGCACCCATCGAGCCCGGGCCGGCGCTCGTCACGCCGACATGCTCGCCGCCTTGCGGCGTGCTCGCCTCGCATGCGCCGGACAGCATCGTCCAGCGTTGCGGCGTTTCGCCGAGCACGCGCGCGCCGATCGCTTCGAGCTCGGCCTGCCACTGCGCAGGGCCGCGCTGCGGCCGCGCACGCGGCGGCGCCGCGGTTTTCACGGCACCCACGGCGCGCTGCGGCATGGCCTCGCCCGAGTCCGGCTGCACCTCGGCGATGACGAGATCCATCGCCAGCCGTTTGAAGGTCTGCACGGCCATCGCCTCGGCGCTGCGCCCCGCGAGCGACAAACCGACCACCGCGGCCAGGCCGACCGCGATGCCGAACAGGGCGAGCGCGCTGCGGCGGCGGTTCGCGTAGAGGCAGCGCAACGCGAACGCCGCCACGCGACCCAGACGTGCGCGCTGCGTGCCCGCGGCCGGCACCCGCACGGGCGCGTCGCGCACCGGCACATCGCGCCATCGCCACAAGCGCCGCAGCGCGATCATGCGTCGCCCCGCTCCATGCGCTCGACGCGGCCGTCGCGCATGCGCACGCGCAGCGGGCAACGCCGCGCGAGCGTCTCGTCGTGGGTGATGAGCACCACCGTCGCGCCGCTGTCGCGGTGCAACTGCAGCAGCAGCGACAGGATGTGCTCGCCGGTGGCCGAGTCCAGCGCGCCCGTCGGCTCGTCGGCAAGCAACAGCGCTGGCC
>CADEEN010000386.1 GCA_902826345.1 uncultured Burkholderiales bacterium
GATCATGCTCGGTTTCCCCACCGCGTTCACGCTGATGGGCATGGGCATGATCTTCACCTGGCTGGCCTACGGCCGCGACGGCGGCAAGACGCTGACGCTGATGGTGCAGAGCGCGTTCAAGGTGATGGGCAACGACGTGCTCATCTCGATCCCGCTGTTCGTCTTCATGGGCTACCTGGTCGAGCGGGCCAACCTGATCGAGAAGCTGTTCCGCAGCCTGCACCTGTCGCTGGCGCGCGTGCCGGGCTCGCTGGCGGTGGCCACGCTGGTGACCTGCGCGGTGTTCGCCACCGCCACCGGCATCGTCGGCGCCGTGGTCACGCTGATGGGCCTGCTGGCACTGCCGCAGATGCTGCGCGGCGGCTACGACGTGCGCGTGTCGGCCGGCGCCATCACCGCGGGCGGCTGCCTGGGCATCCTGATCCCGCCGTCGGTGCTGCTGATCGTCTACGGCGCCACCGCCGGCGTGTCGGTGGTGCAGCTCTACGCCGGCGCGTTCTTCCCCGGCCTGATGCTGGCCGGGCTGTACATCTTCTACATCATCGCGCTGGCGATGATCAAGCCGCACCTGATGCCGCCGCTGTCGGCCGAGCAGCGCTTCGTGCCGCTGCCCGCGGCCAGCGAGCGCGTCTCGCGCGCCGTCTCGGCGAGCGCGCTGCCGGCCCTGCTGCGCAGCTTCGGCCGCGCCGACCTCGGCGTGGCCCGCGGCTGGCTCGGCGGCCAACTCGTGGTGGCGACGCTGCCGCTGCTGCTGGTGGCGCTCGCCGCCGCCTACAGCTGGCACCTGAACACGCGGCCGGTGGTGGTCGAAGCGGCGCCGTCATCGCTCGAGACGCTCGGCGGCGCGGCGCCGTCCGGCGATGCCGAGCCCGCAGCTGCCGGCGGCCTGCAGGATCCGCCGAAGGAAGAAGAGGACAGCGGCCTCAAGGAGCCGCCCAAGGAAGGCGAGGACGGCGCGTTGAAGGAGCCGCCGTCGCAGGAGGCGGGCGTCAAGGAGCCGCCGTCCCAGGAGGCGGGCGTCACGGAGCCGCCGTCCCAGGAGGCGGGCGTCACGGAGCCGCCCGGTGCAGACAGTGCCAAGGAGCCCGCCGCAGCCGGGAGCGGCGGCGTCGCCGAGCCGCCCACGGCTGCGGTCGCCGAGCCCGCGGCTGCAGGCAGCGCGGCCGCCGCGCCTGCCGAGACCGCCGAACGCACCCCCGCCACGCGCGGCTGGTGGATCGGCCTGGGCGCTGGCGTGCTGGCGCTGCTCGCCTTCTACGCGCTGCTCAATTTCCAGCGCCTCGAAATCTTCAAGATGCTGCTGCAGAGCTTCTTCCCGCTGGTGGTGCTGATCCTGTCGGTGCTCGGCTCGATCGTCTTCGGCCTGACGACGCCGACCGAAGCAGCCGCTGTCGGCGCCTTCGGCGGCTATCTGCTCGCCACCGTCTACGCCACCATCGCCAAGCGCAGCGACAAGTCCAAGGTCTTCGCCGTCTGGCTGCTGCTGTGGGCGCCGGCGCTGACCGCCATCGGCTGGTTCGCACTCAACCGCAACGGCGTAGTGGCGCAGCCGGTGCCGGTGGCCTTCGGCACGCTCGCCATGCTGGGGGTGGCGGCCTGGGCGCTGCTGGCCTACAAGCAGGCCGGCTTGCAAAGCGAAGTCAAGGAGTCGGTGTTCCTCAGCGCCAAGACCAGCGCGATGGTCTGCTGGCTGTTCGTCGGCAGCGCCATCTTTTCCGCGGCGTTCGCGCTGCTCGGCGGACAGGAATTGGTCGAGCGCTGGGTGCTGTCGATGAACCTGTCGAAGACCGAGTTCCTGATCTTGTCGCAGGTGATCATCTTCATCCTCGGCTGGCCGCTCGAGTGGACGGAGATCATCGTCATCTTCATGCCGATCTTCATCCCGCTGCTCGACAACTTCGGCGTCGACCCGCTGTTCTTCGGCCTGCTCGTCGCGCTCAACCTGCAGACCGCGTTCCTCTCGCCGCCGGTGGCGATGGCGGCGTTCTACCTGAAGGGCGTGAGCCCGCCGCACGTCACGCTGAACCAGATCTTCGCCGGCATGCTGCCCTTCATGGGCATCCAGGTGATCGCGATCATCCTGCTCTACCAGTTCCCGGCGATCGGGCTGTGGCTGCCGCAGGTGCTCTACAAGTGAGCGGACCCGCGCTCGAAGGCGTCAGCGTCTTCGAGCGCGGTTGGCTGTCGTCGAACAACGTGCTGCTGCACGGCGGCGACGGCGAAGCGGCGACGTTGATCGACAGCAGCCACTGTTTGCACGGCGAGCAGACGGCAGCGCTGGTGCGGCAGTCGTTGCACGGCGGCGCCGCGCTCGGCTGCATCGTCAACACGCACCTGCACTCCGACCATTGCGGCGGCAACGCAGCGCTGCAACGCGCGTTCGGCGCGCGCCTCATCATCCCGCCGGGGCAGGCCGATGCGGTGGCGCGCTGGGATGATGACGCGCTGTCGTACCGCGCCACCGGCCAGCGCATCGAACGCTTCGTGCACGACGCGCTGCTGCTTCCCGGCGACACACTGGCCGTCGGCGCTCGCACCTGGCAGGCGCTGGCCGCGCCGGGGCACGACCCGCACTCGCTGATCCTGTTCGATGCGCAGGACGGCGTGCTGATCAGCGCCGACGCGTTGTGGGAGAGCGGCTTCGGCGTCGTCTTCCCCGAACTCGACGGCGAGCGTGCGTTCGACGAGGTGGCGTCGGTGTTGGGCGTGATCGAACGCCTGTCGCCGAGCCTCGTGATCCCCGGTCACGGCGCGCCGTTCACCGACGTGGCCGGTGCGCTGCATCGCGCCCGCTCGCGCCTGGCGGCCTTCGCTGCCGATCCGCCGCGTCACGCGCGCCACGGCGCCAAGGTGCTGCTCAAGTACCACCTGCTCGAAGAGCAGCAGCAGGATGTGCCCGAGGTGCTCGCATGGTGGTCCACCGTACCGCTGGTTCAGCGCCTGTGGCAGCGCCTGCAACGCCCCGCCGGCTCGATGCACGCGTGGTGCGAGCAACTGCTGCACGAACTCGCTGCGGCCGGTGCGTTGCGAATAGAAGGCGCGCGCGTGACGAATGAATGACGCTGTCGGCGCAACGCGCACACCCCCTTCAGAGGGAATGACGAGGCGCGCTCGCTCGCCGATAGTTCGTTCATGGCACACCGCACCTTCATCACCACCGCAGCGCACACGCCGCAATGGCTGCATCGCCTGCACGTTCAACTGCGTTGGATGCGCGCCGATGCCCAGCACCTGAGCCGCCTGCCGCTGCTGCGTCTGGCAGCGGCAGTGTTCGTCGCGCTGCTGGCGCTCGGCACGGCCAGCGGCCTGATCGCCTCGTTCTGAGCGGCGCCGAGCGCCGTATTTCACGGCGCAGCGGCAAACGAGCCGTCGCCGGACCGACGAAGGCGCAAAGAGCGTGACAAAGTTCACACACGAGGATTTGGTTTCGCCTCAGCTGTATCGCCAGGTTCGGCAGGGCGACGACAGGCAAGGTTTCGTGACATCCCGGCCTGTCAGGTGCGCAGGATGCGACCCCAACAAGGAGTCGGCCTGTCATGCACACCTCGAAAAAGACCTTCGCTCTTCGCGCTGCGCGCACGCGCCGCTCCACCCCACGAATCCCCTGCAATGACCGCGCGCAACGTCTGGCGGCGCTGACGCTGACGTTCAGCGTGGCCGCCGTGCTCGCCGCCTGCGGCGGCGCGGCGGACGGCACAGCGCCGGCGTCCGAACAAGGCGACGGCAGGGCAGACGCGGCGGCCAACACCGCGGTCATGGGCGCCACGGCGACGCGCGCGCAGGCGCTGGCGGTGGACACCTGGGTGCCGTGCGGCGTCGAGGGCGATGTCTGCAGCGTGCCGGGCACGCGCGTCGTGCGCTACGGCGCCAACGGCGCTTACGTCTACAAGACGATCACCGGCGCCATCGGCTGCGGCAACGCGCAGTGGGACGACCCGCTGTACGGCGTGCCCAAGAGCTGCGCCTACGCTGGCAGCGGCACGCTGCCTGCACCGTCGCCGGCGCCCGCACCGAGCCCCGCACCGGGCGCGACCTGGGTCGACTGCGCCGGCGAGGGCGCGACCTGCACCGTGCCGGGCACGCGCAACGTGCGCTACGGCGCCAACGGCAGCTACGCCTACAAGACGGTGACCGGCTCGATCGCCTGCACCAACGCGGTCTGGGGCGACCCGCTGTTCGGCGTCTTGAAGGCCTGCGCCTATGCGGGCGACGCGAAGCCGGCACCCACACCGCCCGCCCCGCCACCACCCCCACCAAC
>CADEEN010000387.1 GCA_902826345.1 uncultured Burkholderiales bacterium
GAACTCGACCGAAGGCGTGGTCGCGCGATCACTCGATCTGTTCCTGACGACACCGCTCGCCATCGTCGGCGAAACCAGCCTGTACGTGCGCCACAACCTGCTGCGCAAGATCGAAGGCATGGTCGGCATCGAAGCGGTGTGCGCGCACCCACAGGCGCTCGCGCAATGCCACGCCTGGCTGACGCAGCATTTGCCCAACGTCGAGCGCCGGCCGGTGGCGAGCAACGCCGAAGGCGCGCGCCTGGCCTCGCAGAACGACAAGCTGGCCGCGATCGCCAGCGAGCGCGCGAGCAGCGAGTACGGCCTGCATGTGCTGTCGCCTGCGATCCAGGACGACCCGCACAATCGCACGCGCTTCGCCGTCGTCGCGTTGCCGAGCCAGGACCCGCAGCCGCGCGCTTCGGGTCACGACTGCACCAGCCTCGTCGTCTCGGTGCCGAACAAGCCGGGCGCGGTGCACGACATGCTGGTGCCGCTGAAGAACCACGGCGTGTCGATGACGCGCTTCGAGTCGCGCCCGGCACGCTCGGGCCAGTGGGAATACTACTTCTACATCGACCTCGACGGCCACCCGGACCAGCCGCATGTCGCCACGGCGCTGGCCGAACTGCGCAACGCGTGTGCGTTCTTCAAGATGCTGGGGACGTACCCCCTGGACACCCACTGACCATGGACCCCCAAGCTCACTGCGTTCGCCACCCCCCGAGGGGGATGCCATCGAGCTTGGGACGGCCCGGCACTCGATGATGTTCAAACAACTCGGCGTCATCGGCACCGGCTTGATGGGCGGCTCGTTCGCGCTGGCATTGAAGCGCGCGGGGCTGGTGCAGCGCGTCATCGGCTACTCGAAGTCGCCTTCGACGACCGAGCGCGCGAAGAAGCTCGGCGTCATCGACGACGCGGCCGAGTCGGCGCTGCTTGCGGTCTCGGGTTCGGACATCGTGCTGATCGCCGTGCCGGTGGCCGCCACCGAAGCCACGTTCAAGGCCATCCGCCACCTTGTCGAGCCGGGCTGCCTTTTCATGGACGTCGGCTCGACCAAGCGCGACGTGGTCGATGCAGCGCGGCGCGTGTTGAAGGAGCGCGTGGCCAACTTCGTGCCGACGCACCCGATCGCCGGCAAGGAGTCGGGCGGCGTGCAGCACGCCGACGCCACGCTGTACCAAGGCCGGCAGGTCATCCTCACGCCGCTGGCTTCGACCGACCCCACGCTCGTGCAGAAAGCGGCCGATGTGTGGAGCGCGATCGGCTGCCAAGTTCTGAAGATGACGCCGGACGATCACGACGCGGCGTTCGCCGCCGTCAGCCACCTGCCGCACTTGCTGGCCTTTGCGTACTTCAGCGCGGTGGCGCGGCAGCCCGCCGGCAACGACTACCTGACGCTGGCCGGCCCCGGCTTTCGCGATTTCACGCGCATCGCCGCCAGCGACCCGGCCGTCTGGCGCGACATCCTGATCGCCAATCGCGAGGAAGTGCTGAAGCAGTCGCTGCGCTTTCGGCACACGCTCGACGCCATCGAGCATGTGATGCGCTCGGGCAATGGCGAGGCGCTGGAAGACCTGATCAAACAGTCGGCCGACGCGCGTGCGACTTGGCAGATGAGCGCGACAAACAAGGCGCCAGGTTCCCGATAGGCGATGTACGCGTTGCCGTTCCTGGATCTGCCGCCCCTTGCGCGCGCCGGCGGCACGGTCAAGCTGCCGGGCTCGAAGAGCATCTCGAACCGCGTGCTGCTGCTGGCCGGTCTGGCCGAAGGCGAGACGCGCGTTCACGATCTGCTCGATTCCGACGACACGCGCGTCATGCTGGAGGCATTGCGAACGCTCGGTTGCGGCATCAACCACGACGGCAAGGTCTGCGTGGTGCGCGGCCTCGGCGGAACGCTGGCCGTGCACGAAGCCAAGCTCCTCCTCGGCAACGCCGGCACAGCGATGCGTCCGCTGACCGCCGCACTGGCGCTGCTCGCCGCGCGTGATGGCGGACGCTTCGAGCTGTCCGGCGTGCCACGCATGCACGAGCGGCCGATCGGCGACCTCACCGAGTCACTGCGCCAACTCGGTTGCCGCATCGATGACCTCGGCACTCCCGGCTATCCGCCGCTGGGAGTGAGCGGCCCGAGCGCGTTGGCGCTGCTGCAGCCGATCCGCGTGCGCGGCGATGTGTCGAGCCAGTTCCTGACCGCGTTGCTGCTCGCCCTGCCGCTGGCGTCGAACCAAGGCGCGATGACGATCGAGGTGCAAGGCGAGCTGATCTCCAAACCCTACGTCGAGATCACGCTGGCGCTGCTGGCGCGCTTCGGCATCGCCATCGAGCGCGAGGGCTGGCAGCGCTTCATCGTGCCGGCGAACAGCGCTTACCGCTCGCCGGGTGATGTGCATGTTGAAGGCGACGCGTCGTCAGCGTCGTACTTCATCGCCCTGGGTGCGATCGCGGCGACGAAGAAGCCGCTGCGCATCGAAGGCGTCGGCCACGATTCGATCCAGGGCGACATCCGCTTCATCGACGCCGCGCGCGCGATGGGCGCCGAGATTCGCACCGAGGCCAACGCCGTCGAAGTCAAACGCGGCGCGTGGCCGCTCAAGGCGATCACGCTCGACTGCAACCACATCCCCGACGCCGCCATGACGCTGGCGGTGATGGCGCTGTATGCCGACGGCCCGACGACGCTCGCCAACATCGCCAGTTGGCGCGTCAAGGAGACCGACCGCCTTGCTGCGATGGCGACCGAGTTGCGCAAGCTCGGCGCGTCGGTGCAAGAAGGGCCCGACTGGTTGACCGTCTCGCCGCCGGCACAGTGGCACGCCGCCGCGATCCACACCTACGACGACCACCGCATGGCAATGTGCGCCTCGCTGGCTGCGTTCGGCGGCGTCGCGGTTCGCGTCCTCGATCCGGCCTGCGTCGCCAAGACCTTCCCCGACTATTTCGAAACGCTATTCAAAGTCGCACAAGCCGAGCCGAACGACGTGCCGGTGATCACGATCGACGGCCCCACCGCCGGCGGCAAAGGCACGCTGGCCGCCGCGGTCGCCGAGCGCCTGGGCTACCGGCTGCTCGACTCGGGCTCGCTGTACCGCGTGGCGGCGCTGGCGGCGCTGCGTGCCGGGTTGATGGATGCCGAGCCGCTCGACGAAGCCACGATCGCCGCGCTCGCGGCCAAGCTGCCGCTGTCATTCAAGCCCGGCCGCATCCGCTTGGGGCAGGAGGAGGTCACCGAGGCGCTGCGCGAAGAAGCCGTTGGCGTGGCCGCCTCGCGCGTCTCGGCGCTGCCCGCCGTGCGCCGCGCGCTGCACGAGCTGCAACTGTCATTCCGCCGTGCGCCGGGCCTGGTGGCCGACGGCCGTGACATGGGCACCGTGGTCTTCTTCGATGCGCCACTCAAGGTTTTCCTCACGGCGAGCGCCGCGCAGCGTGCCGCGCGGCGGCATAAGCAATTGATTTCAAAGGGCATTCCGGCTAACATCGACAGTCTTCGCGCTGACCTCGAAGCACGTGACCTGCGGGACACCACCCGCACCGTCTCGCCGCTGAAGCCGGCGCAAGATGCGCAGTTGCTCGACAACTCGGACCTCTCGATCGAACAGTCGGTCGAGAAGGTGTTGGAGATGTGGAGCGCACGCAGGCCGTTTCTGTAAATGCAGGAACAGCGAAAGGCCCGGCGCTTCCCCTGAGCTGCGCTGGTTGAGCAACCAACCGCCACGCCAGTGGCAACGCAACCCCCCTCCTCCATGCAACAAACCCAAACCGCCACCACCGGCGGCGGCGAGTCGTTCGCCGCCCTGTTCGAAGAGAGCCTGAAGCGCAGCGAAATGCGCGCGGGCGAGGTCATCACCGCCGAGGTGGTGCGCATCGACTACAACTTCGTGGTGGTGAACGCGGGCCTCAAGAGCGAGGCCTATGTTCCGATCGAAGAATTCAAGAACGACACCGGCGGCCTCGAAGTGCAGGTCGGCGATTTCGTCTCGGTGGCCATCGACGCCATCGAAAACGGCTACGGCGACACCATCCTGTCGCGCGACAAGGCCAAGCGCCTGGCTTCGTGGCTGTCACTCGAAACGTCGCTCGAGTCCGGCGACTTCGTCTCCGGCACCGTCAACGGCAAGGTCAAGGGCGGCCTCACGGTGCTCGTCAACGGCATCCGCGCCTTCCTGCCCGGCTCGCTGATCGACACGCGCCCGGTCAAGGACCTGTCGCCGTTCGAAGGCAAGACGATGGAGTTCAAGGTCATCAAGCTCGACCGCAAGCGCAACAACGT
>CADEEN010000388.1 GCA_902826345.1 uncultured Burkholderiales bacterium
CTGCTCGGCCAGGGCGGCATGGGCTCGGTCTGGCTGGCCGAGCGTGCCGACGGTCAGTTGAAGCGCAGCGTCGCGTTGAAGCTGCCACGGCTGGCCTGGGGCTCGGCGGTGGCAGAACGACTGGCGCGTGAGCGCGACATCCTCGCCAGCCTCGAACATCCGCATATCGCGCGGCTGTACGACGCCGGCGTGGACGCACACGGCCGGCCTTATTTCGCGATGGAGTGGGTGCAGGGGCAGCCGATCGACGCCTGGTGCAGCCAGCGAGCGCTGCCGACGGCCGCGCGCATCGCTCTGCTGCTGCAGGTCTGCGAGGCGGTGGCACACGCGCACTCGCGGCTGGTGGTGCACCGTGATCTCAAGCCGGGCAACATCCTCGTCACCGCGCAAGGGCAGGTGCGCCTGCTCGACTTCGGCATCGCCAAGCTGATGGAGGGTGACCGCACCGAAGCCACGGCGCTCACGCGCCAGGCCGGCCATGCGCTGACGCTCGACTACGCGAGCCCGGAGCAGATTGCCGGCGCGCCGCTGGGCACCGCCAGCGATGTCTACAGCCTGGGCGTGGTCGCCTTCGAGTTGCTCGCCGGTGCGCGGCCGTACCGCTTGAAGCGCGGCAGCGCGGCCGAACTCGAAGAAGCGATCGCCAGCGCCGATCCGCCGCGCGCCAGCGACGTCGCCGCCGAACCCACACACCAGCGCGCGTTGCGCGGCGATCTCGATGCCATCCTCGACAAGGCGCTGAAGAAGCTGCCCGAGCAGCGCTTTCGCAGCGTGATCGAGTTCGCCGATGACTTGCGCCGTCACCTCGACGGCGAGCCGGTGCTGGCGCGGCCGGTGAGCCGGATGTACCGCCTGCGCAAGTTCGTTGCCCGCAACGGCCTTGCAGTCGGCGCGTCGGCGGCGGTGGCGGTGAGCTTGATGGCGGCCGCCACGGTGTCACTGTGGCAGGCGCGCCTCGCGCAGCGCCAGGCGCAGCGTGCGCTGGCGGTGCAGGAGTTCATGACCGACATCTTCCGTACCAACTCGATCAACCAGGCCGACCCGCTGAAGGCGCGCCAGACCAGCGCGCGCGAGCTGCTCGACATCGGCGCGCAGCGCATCGACCGCCATCTGCAGTCCGATCCCGAAGGCCGCGCCGACGTGCTAGGCCTGTTCGGCGACATGTACTTCGACCTCGGCCTCGATCCGCAGTCGGCTGAGTTCTATGGCCGCCGTGCGCAGGCGTTGAAGCAGGCCTTCGGCCCCGGCGATGCACGCGTTGCGGCGGCGCTGGCGCAGTACGCCAAGCGGCTCGACCAGGTCGGCCGCGACGACGAGCAGCGGCGCGCGCTCGACGAGGCCGGCGCGATCCTCGACGCGCTCGGCGACCACCAGTCCGAGGCACGCGCGCAGTGGCTCGAGGCGATGGCCAAGGCCCATGCGCAGGACGGCGCGAAGACGCTGGCATGGGCCGAGCAGGCGGTGGCGATTTACCGCCGCCATCACCCAAGTTCGAAATCACTCGCCAGCGCGCTCAACCGCCTCGGCATCGCGCGCACCCAGGTCGATGACCATGCCGGCGCTGAAGCGGCGTTCGTCGAATCGCTCGAGCAGCTGCAGCAAGACCCGCAGTCCAACGTCAGCCTGCTCGTCACCGGCAACCTGATGGTCGCCGGCGCGCAGGCCCGTCAGCACAAGATCGTCGCTGCGGAGAGCACCTACCGGCGCACGCTGGCGTTGACGCTGCAGCGCAGCGGAGCGCTGCATGTGGACACGCTGTACGTGCAGGCGTGGTTCGGCTGGTTCCTGCACCGCAGCTCGCGCCGCGACGAAGCCTGGTCGCTGTTGCTGGCGGCGGACCAGGCGCTGGGTCAAGCGAGCTTTCCGCCGTTCACGGAGAACAACGTCAAGGCGAATCTGCTCTATGCGCTCGTTGCCGAGGGCCGCTTCGACGAAGCCGAGCCGCTGCTCGACATGATGATCGTGCGCTTCCAGAAGATCGCCGGCGGCAAGAGCTGGCTGCTCGTCAACTTCCTGCGACAGCAGGCGCTGCAGCGGCTGGGCCAGGGCCGCGTGACGCAGGCGGAACAATCGCTGTCCGAGGCTTGGCGGCGCCATGACGAACTGTCGCCAGAGCAGCGGCGCAGCGCCACCGACGCGCTGGCGCTGACCGCTGCGCGTTTTGCCGTGGCGCGAGGCGATGCCGATGGCGCATTGCGCGCGCTGGAGCGTTTGCAGCCACGCGGCGATGGCGATGCCGCGACGCCGCGGCCCGACGCGCTGAGTGCGCGCGCGCTGCAGGCGCAGGTGCAGTTGCTGCAGCGGCGCGACGATTCTGCGCGTGCCACGGCACAAGGCGTCATCGACACGCTCGCCCGCTCTGGCCTGCGCGATCGTTACCAGGCGATCGAAGCCGACGTGCTGCTGCCGCTGGCCGCGGCGCTGCAGCGTTTGGGCGACGGCAGCGCCTCGTGCGAGGCGCTCAGCCGCGCTGCGCAGTTGCGCCGGGTCGGCCTCGGTGAGCGCAGCCGCTATGTGGCCGAGGCCGAACAGTTGCAGGCCCGCTGCATGAGTCGCGTTGCGACGACGTCCCGACGCTGAGCCGGCGTCGCCGGTGGCCTCTGCGACTACGATCACGATCATGAACACCAAGACCGATTCGAAGCCGCCGCACGACGGCGCCGTGCACGCGCCGCACGGCGTGCTCAGCGACTACTACCGCGACGCCACCGCGCGCGAAGCCTATGTGCGCAGCACCTTCGACGACACGGCCGAAGACTACGACCGCATCGAGCGCCTCATCGGCTTCGGCTCCGGCCCGTGGTACCGGCGGCAAGCGCTGCTGCGCGCGGGCCTGCGGCCGGGGCTCGATGTGGTGGACGTGGGCATGGGTACCGGCCTCGTCGCCAAGGAGATCATTCGCGTCACCAGCGCGCCACGGCGCCTGATCGGCGTCGATCCGAGCCCCGGCATGATTGCGCAGTCCGGCTTTCCGGCCGACGTGCGCCGCCTCGACGGCCCCGCCGAAGCGATCCCGCTGCCAAGTGCGAGCGCCGACCTCATCACGATGGGCTACGCGCTGCGCCACATCGCCGATCTGTCCGCCGCCTTCGCCGAATTCGCGCGCGTGTTGAAGCCCGGCGGCTGCGTGCTGATCCTCGAGATCACGCGGCCGGCCGGCGCCTTTGCCAACAGCGTGCTGCGCGCCTACATGCGTGGCGTCGTGCCGACGATCGCCAAGCTCGTCGCCCGCAAACCGCAGACGGCCGAGCTCTGGCGCTACTACTGGGACACGATCGAAGCCTGCGCGCCGCCGGAAGCGGTGCTGCGCACGCTGACCGATGCGGGGTTGGCGTCGGTCGAGCGGCATGTGGAGCTCGGCATCTTTTCCGAGTACCGCGCGGTCAAACACGCTGCGTAGCCGACGGTCGACCTGAAAGGCCAGAGTGACCATCCCTGCGCACGTCGCCGAGTTCTGGAACGCCTTCGCTGCGTCCGTCGGCGGTGTGGATGACAGGCGCTTCTACGAGGCCTTTTGCTTCGGCGACGGCGAGGCGTTGGCCAACTCACTCGCCGAGCTTGTGTTGCGGGGCACCAAACGCGCGACCGCGGGGTCAGTCTGGTCTTTCGAGGCTGAAGCCAAGAGGCCTCCCGTACCCGGTGACTTGAGCGTCGTCACCCGCTGGGGTGGCAAGCCGCTGTGCGTGATCGAAACGCTGACGGTCGAGGTCGTGCCTTTCAGCGAGGTCAGCGCGGAGTTCGCGGCAACAGAAGGCGAGGGGGACGGCTCGCTGTCGTTCTGGCGAGCTGCGCACCGGGAGTTCTTCACACGGGAGTGCGCCGTAGCTGGACGCGAGTTCACCGAAGGCATGCTCGTCGCCTGTGAGCGCTTCGAGGTGGTCTATCCGGTATCCACGAGTGGCGCCTGATCCACTGTCATGCGCTTCAACGGAACCCTGAAAACGTGGAACGACGATCGAGGCTTCGGCTTCATCGAGCCGGCTCAGGGTGGTCAAGGACTGTTCGTCCACATCAAGGCGTTTCCCTCCGGCACCGGGCGGCCTTCATTGGGCCAGCAAGTCACCTTTGAAGTGGAGCTTGGGCCCAATGGCAAGAAGCGAGCGCACTCGGTTCAGTACCCGGTGAGCTCGCGTGGGCGTGCCGCACGGACCGAATCTCCCGCCCGTTGGACCTTGGCCCGTGTCCTCGTGATGCCAGCCTTTGCCGCGATCTACGCCTTTGTCGTCTGGCGTTGGGGCTTGCGGCT
>CADEEN010000389.1 GCA_902826345.1 uncultured Burkholderiales bacterium
TGCGACGTTTGAAAGGCTATCACGCGCGACGTCATGTTGTTGTCGTAGATCACCGGCACCGTCGGCGCCGGCTCGCCGCGCACGGCGGCCAGTTGCGCCGCCAACGCATCGACCGCGGGTCCGACAGCGCCGCCGCTGAGCACGCCGCGGTAGCCCTCGGGCGCGCGCCAGTAGGTCGCAAAGTCGCCTTGCCAGAGGTTGGCCAGCGAGACCAGCGTCACGTCGAGCGTGTCGCGGCCGATGCGCAAGGTCGCCGCGCGCGGGGTCAGGCCGAGCAGCAGCGCATGAGCGGGGCGCCCGCTGCCGTCGCGCAGCGTGATGAAGCCGGGCCGGTCGAGCTGGCGCACGAGCGGCAGGCCGCCGGTGCTCGTGCGAAAGCAGAACCACTGCGCGCGTCGCGCCACGGCACAGGGTTCGGCCGCAGCGTCGGGCAGGGCAATGCCCCACTGCGGCGCGAGCTCGCGCCAGGCCTCGGCCTCGCTGCGCCAGGCCGCGCGCGCAACGACTTCAGCGCCGGTGAGGAACAGCGGCGCCGACGCGGCCGCAGCCACTGCGGCCGGCGCCGATGCTGCTGCCGCGGCAGCGCCGTTGCCGTCGCCGGACTGCAACGCTGCCGCGCTGGCGGTGGCTGCGCCCGGCGTTGCCGCGGCGACGCTCTCTGCGGCCGACGCAGCCGGCGCCGACTTGCTCGTGGCCGCGGCCGCCACGTCAGCAGCCGGCGCGGCGCCATCGCGCGGCCAGAGCCACGCCGCCAAGCCGGCGAGCATCAACCCCGCGGCCAGTCCGCCGACGCCGAGCACCCAGGGGCTCGGATGGCGCAGCGCGTCGAGCCGCTCGGCTCGGCGCTCGGCGCCGAAGACCTCGACCGCGGCCTTGTCGACGATGCGCTTGTCCACGCGCGGCACGCTCTCGGCGTAGGCGCCGAGCAGCGCCCGGTCGGCGACGAGATTGATGCGCCGCGGCACGCCGCGCGCGGCGTGATGGATGGCCAGCATCGCGCGCTGCGAGAACGGCATCGCCGACGTGAGGCCCGCCACCGCCAGGCGGTGGCGCAGGTACTGCGCGGTTTCTTCCTCCGACAGCGCGTCGAGATGAAAGCGCGCGATCACGCGCTGCGCCACTTGCTCCAACTCGGGCCGGCGCAGCATCGCTCGCAACTCGGGCTGGCCGATGAGCACGATCTGCAGCAGCTTGCGCTCGTTGGTTTCGAGGTTGGTCAACAGGCGCAACTGCTCGAGCACGTCGGCCGACAGGTTCTGCGCCTCGTCGATGATGAGCACGTTGTTCAGGCCGACGGCGTGCGTTTCGAGCAGGAACTTGTTGAACGGGTCGAGGTAGTCCTTGGCCGTGAAGACGTGGCCGCTCTCTTGCGCCTGCACCGGCACGTGGAACTCCTCGCACACCGTCTTCAACAGCTCCAGCGCCGTCAGCTTCGGGTTGAAGATGTAGGCGACGTTGCAGCGCTTGGGAATCTGCTCGAGCAGGCAGCGGCAGACGGTGGTCTTGCCGGCGCCGATCTCGCCGGTGAGCAGCACGAAGCCGCCGCCGCCGCCCTTCACGCCGTACAGCAGATGCGCCAGCGCCTCGCGGTGGCGCTCGCTCATGAACAGGTAGCGCGGATCCGGCGCGATCGAGAAGGGCTCGTGCTTGAGGCCGAAGTACTGGACGTACATGCTGGGAGAATAGCGCGGGCTCTTTGTCGGCCTGCACTGGGATGCACAATGGACACCATGCTGCCAAGAAACCTCGCCCTCATCGACGACGACGCCGAGTACTCCGAGTACCTCGCCCAGCACCTGCGCGGCAAGGGCATCGACGTCAGCGTCTTCGACGACAGCAACGCGCTGCTCGCCGACAACGACTCGCACCGCTACGATTTCTATCTGGTCGACCTGATGCTGCCCGGCGTCGACGGCGTCGAGTTGATCAAGGTCATCCGCCGGCGCAGCGACGCCGGCCTGCTCGTCGTCTCGGGCCGCCTCGGCCCCGAGGTCTTTGCCAGCGTCATGACCGCCGGCGCCGACATGTACCTGGCCAAGCCGGTGCAGTTCGATCAGGTGTCGCTGGCCATCCAGGCGGTGCAGCGCCGCGCCGGCAAGGACGCCACCTCGAATCGCTCGTGGAAGCTCGACCGCCAGGCGCGCGAGTTGATCGTGCCCGACGGCGCGCGCGTGGCGCTGTCCGACGCCGACATCACCGTGCTCGAGTGCCTGCTCGAAGCCGCCGGCGACACGGTGACGCGCGAGACGCTGTCGCAGCGCCTGGGCCGCGCGCAGGACGACGAAGGCGACAACGGCCTGAATGCCATCATCTACCGCCTGCGCCGGCGCATCGAGCGGGCCACGCCGATGCTGGTGCCGCTGCAGTCACGCTCGCGCGTCGGCTACCTGTTCCGCGCGCCGCTGACGGTGGCTTGAGTTCGGCAGATCACCAGCCGTTCACTGGTTGGTGTCGCCGGCCTCGACGCCTTGCGCGATCCACAAGCGCATCGTCGTGCCGCCGGGGCCGGTGCTGACGAGTTCGGCGCGCCCGCCCTGCAACTCGAGCACGCGGCGCACGATGTACAGGCCCAGGCCGTGGCTGGCGCGACCGCTCGGATGGCGGCCGCGCGTGCCGCGTTCGAACAGCCGCGGCAGCAGCTCGGGCTCGATGCCGCTGCCGCGGTCGATGACGTCGAGCACCAGCGCCAGCGGCCGGTCGGAATCGGTCACGCGCAGCGTCACGCTCGATCCGGCCGGCGAGTAGCGCAGCGCGTTGGCCAGCAGGTTGCGCAGCGCCAGGCGCAGCAGGCTCATGTCCATCGAGGCGGTGCGCGTTTCGGCCACGCGCTCGATCTGCACGCGCTCGCGCTCGGCCAGCGGCATGTCGCCGACGGCCACCGCGAGCAGCGTGTCGATGTCGACATCGCTGTCCTGGCGCGACACCGGCTGGCCGCTGCCGAGCAGCGCCGCCACGGCGAGCGTGTTGTCGACGCCGGACATCACCGCCTGCATCACGCCCTGCGCGCGCTGCAGGCGCTCGGCCGCGTCGCCGCGGGAGCGCTCGCCGGCCAGCGCGGCGGCGGCGCTTTGCAGCGCCGCCGAGGCGTTGTTCAGCGGCTGGCGGACCTCGTGGGCGAGCACGTTCAACATCTCGTTGCGCTCGGCCAGCAGCGCATCGAGCTCGGCCGCGTAGCGCTCGACGTCGGCGCGCTGCACCTGCTCGCGCCGCAGCTCGGCGGTGCGCGCCAGCAGTTCGGTGACGTCGTCGGTGACGACCAGCGCGCGCAGGGCGCGGCCGTCTTCGTCGTACTGCACGATCGCCGAGGCGACGATGTCGAGCACGCGGCCGTCGCGGCGCTTGACCTGCAGCACGCCGCTGGTGTGGTGGCCATCGGCCCACAGGCGTTGCAGGTCGTGCAGGCGCAGCCGGCGTGACTCGTCGGTGAAGAACTCGACGGCGCGCCGGCCGATGACTTCGTCGCGCGTGTGGCCCATGACGTCGAGCCAGCGATCCGACACCGACAGCAGCAGGCCGTCGATGTCGATCGAATGCATCATCGCCGGCGTCTGCTCGTAGAGCTGCGTCAGCAGGCGGTTGCTGTCGCGCAGCGCACGTTCGGCGTCGTGGCGCCAGGTGACGTCCTGGAAGGCGCCGAAGGCGCGCACTGCACGGCCATTGGCGTACACGACTTCGCCCACCGAGCGCACCCAGACCTGACGGCCGCGTGCCGTGGTCATCGGCAGCTCGAGGTCGTACGGCGCACCGCTGTCGATCGCGCGATCGAGGGCTTCGCGGATGGCGGCACGTGCCTCGGGCGCGTAGTAGCTGACGGCTTCGGCAAACGTCGCCTGGTGTCCCGGCTCGACCTCGTGGATGCGGCAGGTCTGGTCCGACCACTTGACGCTGCCGTCGATCAGGTCGAGCTCCCAGCCACCGACGCCGGCGACGCGCCCGGTGCGGTCGAGGAACTGCTCGCTCTCGCGCAGGCGGCGCTGCGCGTCGCGCGCTTCGGTCACGTCCTCGACCGTGCCGACGAAGCCGCTGACGACGCCGTCGTCGCCCCGAATGGCGCGCGCCAGCGAGTGCACCTGACGGATCCCGCCGTCGAGTCGGCGCAGGCGGAACTCCATCGCGAACTCGCGGCCCTCGGCAGCGGCGCGGCCCCACTCGTTGAAAACCGCGGCCCGATCGTCGGCGTGCACCGTCGTGGCCCAGCCGTCACCCAACGCCTGCTCGACCGACAG
>CADEEN010000390.1 GCA_902826345.1 uncultured Burkholderiales bacterium
CTACTTCGTGCCGCCGAACTACGACTCGATGATCGGCAAGATCATCGTCCACGCGGACACGCGCGAGCAGGCGCTGGCGCGCATGCGCACCGCGCTGTCGGAGACAGTGGTCGAGGGCATCCACACCAACATCCCGCTGCACCGCGAGCTGATGGTCGATGCCAAGTTCGTCGAGGGCGGCACCAGCATCCACTACCTCGAAGGCTGGCTCGGCCACCACAAGCGATAGGCTCTTGCCGTGCACGAGTTGGTCCTGCGCGTCAGCGAAGCCCTGGTCGAGCCGGTGTCGGATGCGCTGGCCGACGAGCTCGGCGCGCTGGCGGTGTCGGTCGAGGACGCGCAGGCCGACAGCCAGGCCGAGCGCGCGATGTTCGGCGAGCCGGGCCTGCCGCCGCCGCGCGCGGGCTGGGCGCAATCCACCGTGCGTGCGCTGTTCGACGACAGTGCACCCGCGACCGATGCGGCAACGCTGCTGCTGGCGCAGGACTGGGCTGCCGGCGGCGTGCAGGTGCAATCGCTCGATGCCGTACCAGACGCGGACTGGGTACGCATCACGCAGTCACAGTTCGCTCCGGTCGAAATCACGCCGACGTTCTGGATCGTGCCGAGCTGGCACGAGGCGCCCGCGGTGGCGACGAAGACCATCCGCCTCGATCCGGGCCTGGCCTTCGGCACCGGCACGCACCCGACGACACGCATGTGCCTGCGCTGGATCGCTGCTCACGAACAACCGTGGCCCCGCGTGCTCGACTACGGCTGCGGCTCGGGCATCCTGGCCATCGGCGCGGCGCTGCACGGCGCGAAGACGATCGATGCGGTGGACATCGACGGCGCGGCCGTCGAGGCCACGCGCGCCAATGCACATGCGAATGGCGTGACGCTCAACGTTTCGTTGCCTGATGCAGCACACGGCGCTTATGACCTGGCGCTGGCCAACATTCTCGCCAAGCCACTGACGCTGCTCGCGCCGCTGCTTTGCGGCCATCTTGCTGAAGGCGCGTCGCTGGTGCTCGCCGGCATCCTCGAGCGGCAGGCCGACGAATTGCGCGCGGCCTACGCGCCGTGGTGCGCGCTCGACGTCGCCGACAGCGAAGATGGCTGGGTCTTGATGACCGCCACACGAGGCAAGCCTCGATGAGCCTGGCCACACGTTGCAGCGCCTGCAGCACGGTGTTTCGCGTGCAGCAGGACCAGCTGAAGGCGTCCGAAGGCTGGGTGCGCTGCGGCCGCTGCGGCACGGTGTTCAGCGCGCTCGAAGGCCTGTTCGATCTGGAGCGCGACAGCGACTCGGGCGTGATGCCGCTCGAGCCGCCGCCCGGCGCGGCGCCCAAACCGAAGCCGCCGATCGCCAGCGCACCACCGCCGGCCGATGCCGGCTCAGCCGACTACTTCCACGCCGACGCCGATGCGGGCGCCACGGACGAAGCACCGACGCCGGTGCGCGCGAGCATGGCAGCGCGCGCGCAAGTCGACGTGCCGCTCGGGGAATCGGCCGAGTCGAGCGCCGAGCGGGCTGCCGCCGCTGCGTCCTTCACCGCGTCGTACGACAACGATCGCGACGACGATGACGATGACGACGCTGCACAACTCACCGAACACAGCGGCCATCACACCACTTTCGACGAGTCGGCGCCCGTCTACACGGGGCCGGCGCCGCTGGCGCCGAGCTTCGTGCGCCAGGCCGAGCGCGACGCGCGCTGGCAGCGGCCGGTGGTGCGGCGACTGACGATCGCCGCGGCGATCGCGCTGCCGTTGTTGCTCGGCGTGCAAGTGGCCCTGCAGCAGCGCGATCTGGTGGCTGCGCGTTGGCCGGGCAGCGCCGATCTGCTCGGTGCGCTTTGCGCGTCGCTTCATTGCAGCGTGCAGGCGCCGCGCTCGCTGGCCGACGTGTCGGTGGAGAGCAGCGGCCTGACGCGCGTCGACGGTGCACCGCTGTACAAGCTGCAGGTCGCGGTGCGCAACCAGGCCGCGTGGGCCGTGGCGATGCCGGCGCTGGACGTGACGCTGACCGACGCGCGCGGCGAAATCGTGACGCGGCGCGTACTGCGCGCGTCCGAGCTCGGCGCGACGGCGCCCGACGCTTTGGCCGCCGGCGCCGAATGGTCGGCTCTGGCCACGCTCGATGTCGGCGAACGACGCATCACCGGCTACACGATCGATCTCTTCTACCCCTGAAAGACTTGCCCATGCCTGCGCTGATCTGTGGCTCCCTGGCCTTCGACACCATCTGCAACTTTCCCGGTCGCTTCGCGCAACAGATCCTGCCCGAGCAGGTGCACATCCTGAACGTCTCGTTCGTCGTGCCGACGCTGCGCCGCGAGTGGGGCGGCTGCGCCGGCAACATCGCCTACACGCTGAAGATGCTCGGCGGCGAGCCGGTGATCCTGGCCGCGCTCGGCGACGACGGCCGCGAGTACCTCGCGCGCCTGCAGCAACTGGGCATCGACACCTCGCAGATCCACGTCGATGGCCAGGAGCACACGGCGCAGTGCACCATCATCACCGACCAGGACAACAACCAGATCAACGCCTTTCATCCGGGCGCGATGAATGTCGCGCACCAGGTGACGGTGCCTTCGAGCGCGCAGCGCGCCGATCTGGCCATCGCCATCATCGCGCCCGACGGCCGCGAGGCCATGGCCACCCACGCGCGGCAGTTGCACGAGCGAGCCATTCCGTTCGTCTTCGATCCCGGCCAGCAGCTACCGCAGTTCGGCGGCGCCGAGCACCGTGAGATGCTCGGCATGGCGAGCTGGGTCGCTGTCAACGACTACGAGGGTCGCATGCTGTGCGACCGCACGGGCGAGTCGCTGCACGACATGTCGATGCGACCGAACATCGAAGGCCTCTTCGTCACGCTGGCCGATCAGGGCTGCGAGGTATGGCAGCGCGGCACGCGCACGGCGGTGGCCGGCGTCGCGGCCGACGCAGTGGTCGACCCCACCGGCTGCGGCGACGCCTTTCGCGCCGGCCTGCTGTACGGCCTCGAGCGCCGCTGGCCGCTGGTGCGCGCTGCGGCGCTCGGCAACCGGCTCGGCGCGCTGAAGATTGCACACCGCGGCGGGCAAAATCACCGCTTTGCACCGCCCGACATGCTCAAGTGAGGCAAGTTCACGCCGAGTGGCGCGCGCTGCCGCTAGAGTGACCGGAAGTAAGAACAACGACCGGCGGAGTGACGACGTGCAATCCATTCACCTGATCCAACTCTGCGTGGCAACGCTGGTCGGCGCACTGTTCGGCGCCGCGGCGTTGCGCTGGCACGGCCGACTCAAGATCGACCAGTTGCAGCAGCGCCTGCTGCGCTCCGAAGAGGCGCGCAACGGCGCGATCGAGCGATCGATGCAGGCCCGCGAACAGATTGCGCAGCTCAGCAAGGCCATCTCGGATCTGCGCAAGGCGCATCACACGGCGCGCGGCGGCCAGCCCGCCGCAGCCGCAAGCACCGCCGATGAACGACGCGCGCTGGCCGAGCGCGCGCTCGATGCGGCCGCCGCGCATGACGCCAAATCGGCGTCGTCGGGCAAGGTGGTGCTGTTCGCCAACACCGAGCCGATGCAGCTTTGAGCGGCGGCTCGCGTCGTCAGCCGGCCGCAACGGCACGCCAAAAAAACAAACCCGGCCGAGGCCGGGTTTGTCGTTCTGGCGCTGCCGAGAATTCGACGGTGGACCTTGCGTCTCGCAAGGTCCACCGGGAGGGCTCGCGTTCCCGCGAATCCCTTCCAGAGTTCCCTTAGGGCTTGTTGCCCGTCGGGAACGGCCATGCGGCCGCAGGGCTCAGCGTCGTCTTCGCCACGGGTGCCGCAGGAGCGGCAGCCGCAGCGGCAGGCGCCGCAGGCTTCTTCGCAGCAGCAGCAGGCTTCGCCTTCTTGGCAGCCGGCTTCTTGGCAGCCTTCTTGGCAGCCGGCTTCTTCTTGGCGGCCGGCTTCTTGGCAGCCTTCTTGACGGCCTTCTTGGCAGCCTTCTTCGCCGCCGGCTTCTTCGCCGCGGGCTTCTTCGCCGCAGGCTTCTTCGCCGCCGGCTTCTTCGCGGCCTTCTTGGCGGCCGGCTTCTTCGCGGCCTTCTTGGCGGCCGGCTTCTTCGCCGCCGGCTTCTTCGCCGGGGCCTTCTTCGCCGCCGGCTTCTTGGCGGCCTTCTTCGCAGTTGCCATTTCGATCTCCTTGATCAAGTTGCAAAAACACCGCGACCGTCGAGCTCGACCTTGTCGCAGCGA
>CADEEN010000391.1 GCA_902826345.1 uncultured Burkholderiales bacterium
CCGGTGGCAGCGTCGACAGCATCAGCACCAGGGCCGGCTCGTCGAAGTACTCGACGCCGCTGGCGCAGACGCCGATGCCGACCGTGCCCGCCCAGGCCACGCCGGGCCAGCGCGCATGCAGCGCGTCGTACAGCGCCTGCGCGTGCGGCGCGTAGTGGTCGGTGAAATAGACCAGGCCGAGCGATGCTTCCTGGCTGCCCTGCTGCTGGTCGATCTGCGCCGCCGCCAGCGACAACGCGCCCTTCCAGTCCGGGTGCGTGGCGTGGCCGGCGAGAAAGCGCGGCATGTCGGATCTCTGCGTTGGCGAGGTGCTAACTTCGCGCCGCTTTGCGTTTGCGAGCGCCTGCCGCCGACGCCGTCTTGGCCGACTTCACCGCGGCCTTGGCCATCGCGCCGGCCACCTTGCGCGGCGTCTGCACCGCCTTTTTCAGCGTCTCTTCGGCGGCATCGAAACTTTGCTTGACCATGCTGCCGGCGAGCGCCTTCGCGGCATCGCCGCTGCTGTCGCGCATCGCCGTGGTGGCGAGCTGCGTGAACTGCTTGGTCAGCGCGCCCCACCACTGCATCGGATCGACCGCCGGCGTCGCGTTCTCGGCCGGCGACGGCTTGCGGCCGCGCCGCGACGGCGATTTCTTCTCCGCCATCAGGGGCGGCGGCGCCGTCGCCGTGTCGGCCGGCACGGCCGTCGGCACCCTGAGCGAATCGCGCAGCGCCGTCAGCGGCACGTTCATCGTCTTCAACGTCGACAGCGTCATGCGCTGCACTTCGAGCGCCTGGATCGTCGCGGCGAGCATGCGCGCGTTCTGCTCGAGCCAGAACTGCACGGTGCGCAACTCCTCGATGCGCTTTTCCAGCTCTTCCGGGTTGAGCGTCGGCGCCACCCACTGGCCGATCGACGGCAGGGCCTGCCCGGCGTTCTTCACCAAGCCCTGCAGGAAGTCGAAACCCGGCACCAGCTTGTTGAAGGAATTTGCGTTGGTCTCGCTCATGGGCGCCTTTCGAAGATCTCACCGGTGGTGGGATGACGGGTGATTGTGCCGATGTGTTGCACACATCTCAAGGCGATGCCACGGGGCTGCCGCGGCGCACTTCGCGGGAACGTCGATTGCTCTTGCCGCTCTATTCGTCGCCGCTGTCCGTCGTTCTTTCAAAGGAGCTGTTGCCATGCGTTCCGTTGTCGATGCCATCGCCCGCTTCGTCATGCCGGGCCTGTTGATGTTCGGTCTGTTGGCTGCACCGGCGCAAGCCCAGCGCGGCGACGGTCAGCAACCTTACCGGCCCGAAGTCGGGCAGGCTGGCAAGGACGTCGTCTGGGTGCCGACACCCGCCGAAGTAGTGACGACGATGCTCGACATGGCACAGGTGCAGCGCGGCGAGCGCTTGGTCGATCTCGGCTCGGGTGACGGCAAGATCGCCATCGCCGCGGCGCAGCGTGGCGCGCAGGCGCGCGGCATCGAGTTCAACCCGAAGCTGGTGACGCTGGCGCGCAGCAAGGCGCAAGAGGCCGGCGTCAAGGTCGACTTCGTGCAGGGCGACATCTTCAAGAGCGACTTTCGCAATGCCGATGTCATCACGCTGTATCTGCTGCCGTCGCTCAACGAGCGGCTGCGGCCGATCCTGCTGCAGATGAAACCCGGCACGCGCGTGACCTCGCATCAGTTCCAGATGGGCGACTGGGCGCCCGATGAAACCGCCACCGTCGGCAGCCGCCAGGCGCATTTGTGGATCGTGCCGGCGCGTGTGGACGGACGCTGGCAGTTGCAGTTCGAAGACGGCAGCCCGCCGATGACGCTGGCGCTGCGACAGAAGTACCAGAAGGTCAGCGGCGACGCGCTGTGGAACGGCCGCGAAGCCGAGCTGTCGCAAGCGCGGATCAACGGCGCGCAGATCGAATTCACCATGGCCGACGCCGACGGCGCGCCGCGCCGCTTCGAGGCCAACGCCGAAAAGCCGAACCGCCTGTGCGGCCACGCCGTCATGGGCGATGGCCGCCGGCTGGCCTTCACCGCCTCGCGCTGACGGCCGCACCGATGGCCCTCGCATCCGAGCGCGCGAGCGCTGAAGGCGCGCGCCGCGCCATCGTGCCGGCGGCGGCAACAAAGACCGATGCAGCGATGGGGCATGGCCCACGCGCCGCGCTCGGCCTGCCGCTGGCGGTGGCGGTGATCATCGGCATCGTCATCGGCGCCGGCATCTTCAAGGCGCCGGCGCTGGTGGCCGGCATGACCGGCAACGCCGCGTGGATGTTCGCCGCCTGGGCCGCCGGCGGCGCGATCTCGCTCGTCGGCGCGCTGTGTTACGCCGAACTGGCCACCACCTATCCGCATGCCGGCGGCGACTATCACTTCCTGCAGCGCGCCTTCGGCGCCCGCGTGTCGTTTCTGTACGCGTGGGCGCGTTTCTCCGTCGTCACCACCGGCTCGATCGCGCTGCTGGCTTTCGTCTTCGGCGACTACATGACGCAGCTGCTGCCGCTGCCGGCGCACAGCGCGTCGATCTACGCGGCGGCAGCGGTGCTGGTGCTGTCGTGGGTCAACGCGCGCGGGCTGCGCAGCGGCACCGTCGCGCAAGGCTGGCTGACCGTGCTCGAAGTCGCGGGACTGCTGCTGGTGGTGGTGGCCGGCGCCGTGCTCGCCTCGTCTGCGGCCGGCCCCGGCGTGGCGGCGGCAACGGCCCCGCCGGTGAGCGACGCCGCACAAGCAACGCCGTCGTGGTCGGCGCTCGGCATGGCGATGGTCTTCGTGCTGCTGACCTACGGCGGCTGGAACGAGGCCGCCTACCTCAGCGCCGAGTTGAAGAACGGGCGGCGCAACATGGTTCGTGCGCTGGTGCTGTCGATCGGTGTCATCACCGCGCTGTACCTGCTCGTCGTCTGGGCCTACTGGCAGGGACTCGGCCTCGAAGGCATGGCCAACTCGCAAGCGCTGGCGGCCGATCTGATGCAGCGCGCCTTCGGCGATGCGGGCAGCATGCTGATCTCGGTGTTGATCGCGATTGCGGCGCTGACCTCGATCAACGCCACGATGATCGTCGGCGCGCGCACCAACTACGCCGTCGGCCGCGACTGGCCGCTGCTGTCGCGCCTGGGCCAGTGGGACGACGCGCGCGGCTCGCCGACGGCCGGCATGCTGGCGCAAAGCGCGATGGCGCTGCTGCTGGTGCTCGTCGGCGCGGCAGCCGGCGGCGGCTTCAAGTCGATGGTCGAGTTCACCGCGCCGGTGTTCTGGCTGTTCTTCCTCGCCGCCGGCGTTTCGCTCTTCGTGCTGCGCCGGCGCGAGCCGACGCGAGAGCGGCCCTACCGCGTGCCGCTGTACCCGCTGCTGCCGGCGCTGTTCTGCGTTGTGTGCGCGTTCATGCTCTGGTCGAGCCTGTCGTACGTGTACAGCAAGCAACTCGGCGGCTTCAATGCGGCGTGGATCGGGGTGGCGGTGCTGGCGGTCGGTGCGCTGCTGTTGCCGTGGCTTGGGCGGTCGCGGCAGGATTAGGCCCCCCCCCGAAGCGCCTTCGGCGCCTCCCCCCGAGGGGGCGCCGCCAGCGGCCCGGCAAAGCCGGATCCGCGGCGGCCGCTGGGTTGCGTCCGGCTCGTGAGTCGCCGACTTGTCAGTACACGCGCTCGACCTTGAAGCCGCGCGCTTCGAGCAGCGTCGTCAGCGCCTTCGGCCCTGTCATGTGCAGCGCACCGACGGCGATGAACAACCGCCGGCCTTCGCCATGCAGCGCCTCGATGCGTTCGGCCATCGCGGGGTTGCGCTCGTCGTTGAGGGCGGTGAGCATCGCGCGGTCATCGGCCGTCTTGACGCAGTCGCACCAGCGCTCGTAGGTCTCGATCTCCTGCAAGTCGCTGCGCTCCCACGCCGCGGCCATGCGCAGCAGGACCTTGCGGCCCAGGCCGCTCTGCAACTGATCGAGCGTGGACGCGAGGTAGCGCTCGGCCGGCGCCGGGTCGGACGGGATCAGCGCGGCGAGTTGCCGCTCGGGTGTTTCGAGCGACACGCTGCGCAACTGGCGCGAGCGCGCGAAGCCGGCGAGCACGATCTCCTGGCCGTAGCCGACATGCAGGCCGTCGCGCGAAGCGTCGATCAGCACGGCAGTCATCGCCTGCATCATCGGGTGCATGCCGGCCAGCGCTTGCACCGGCAGGCAGGCGCGCTGCAACTGGCGCTGCAATTGCGCGTCGAGCGCAGGCGGCAACTTCGGG
>CADEEN010000392.1 GCA_902826345.1 uncultured Burkholderiales bacterium
ACTCGAGCCGGGCGACGATGCCGAAGCGGTCGCGCAGCGGGTTGGTCAGCATGCCGGCGCGCGTGGTCGCGCCGATCAGCGTGAACGGTTGCAGCTCGAGCTTGATCGAGCGCGCGGCCGGGCCCTCGCCGATCATGATGTCGATCTGGTAGTCCTCCAGCGCCGGGTAGAGGATCTCCTCGACGACCGGGCTGAGCCGGTGGATCTCGTCGATGAAGAGCACGTCGTTGCGCTCGAGGTTGGTCAGGATCGCCGCCAGGTCCTTCGGCTTTTCGAGCACCGGGCCCGAGGTCTGGCGCAGGTTGACGCCGAGTTCTGCCGCGACGATGTGCGCCAGCGTCGTCTTGCCCAGGCCCGGCGGGCCGAACAGCAACACATGGTCGAGCGCCTCGCTGCGCTTCTTCGCCGCGGCAATGAAGATCTCCAGTTGCTCGCGCGCCTTGACCTGGCCAACGTAGTCCTGCAGCGCCTTCGGCCGCAGCGCACGTTCGATCGCCTCTTCGTTCGGCGACGTCGGTGCCGCGCTGACGATGCGGCGTGCCGTCGATGCCGGTGCGCTGCCGAGGTCATCGGTCTGGATGCTCATGCGCGGATTATCCGGTCAGTACCATTGGCGCCATGAAACCTCACACCCTCATTCCATTCGTCGCGGCGTCGTTGCTCTGCCTTGCCTCGACGACCGCGTTCGCTCAAGTCAAGGTCGAACAGGCCTGGGCCCGGCCCACCGTGCCCGGCCAGCAAGGCGGCGGCGGCTTCCTGTCGATCACCAGTACATCGGCCGATCGTTTGGTGAGTGGCAGCACGCCGCTGGCCGAGCGCTTCGAGCTGCACACGATGGCGATGAAGGGCGACGTGATGGAGATGCGGCAGGTCGATGCGATCGAGCTGCCGGCCGGCAAGACGGTGGAGTTGAAGCCGGGCGGGCTGCATGTGATGTTCATCGGCCTGAAGCAAGCGCTGGCGCTGGGCAGCAAAGTGCCGGTGACGCTGAAGTTCGAGAAGGCCGGCGAGGTCAAGGTCGAGTTCGACGTGATGTCGCGGCCACCCGCCCGCTGAACTACTTCGACAACGCCTTGAGCGCTTGCTTGATGCCGTCGGCCACCGCCACGTCGGCCGGCAATGCCCTGATCGCCGCTGCCGCCTCGCGCTCGCTGTAGCCGAGCGCCACCAGCGCTTGCACGATGTCGGCCTGCGCATCGCTCACCGTGTTGGCCGGCGACGACAGATCCGGCGCCAGCTTGCCCTTGAGTTCGAGCAACAGGCGCTCGGCGGTTTTCTTGCCGATGCCCGGCACTTTGGTCAAGCGCGTCGTCTGCTGCTGCGCCACGGCCTGCGCCAGTTCAGCCACCGACAACCCGGACAACACCGACAGCGCGGTGCGTGGGCCGATGCCGCTGATCTTCAACACCTCGCGAAACGTCGCGCGCTCACTCGCAGTGAGAAAGCCGTAGAGCAGTTGCGCGTCTTCGCGGACGACGAAGTGCGTCAGCAGCGTGATGCGCTCGCCGATGGCCGGCAGGTTGTAGAAGGTGCTCATCGGCACGTCGACGTCATAGCCGACGCCGTTGCAGTCGATGAGCAGGTGGGGCGGAGATTTTTCCGCAAGCGTACCGGTGAGCCGTCCAATCATGGGCCGCGATTATCGGCGCGGACCGGCGCCGGGTCGCTCCCAAGCGCCCGGCCCGCGGCTCCCCTCGGGGGAGTGCTCGCGAAGCGAGCGAGGGGCTGTTGGCTCTATCTGCGGAACAAACCCAACCGCTGCGCTTCGAGCGCCGCTTCAGCACGCGAGCTCACATTGAGCTTGCGATAGATCTGCTTCACGTAGTCGGCGATCGTGTGCCGCGACAAACCGAGCTGCACGCCGATCTCCGGCAGCGTGAAGCCCTTGGCCACGCGCAGCAGCACCTCGCTCTCGCGCTCGGTCAGCGAAACATGCGGCAGCGCGTTGGCCTGCGGCTTGTTCTGCGCGGCGAAGTAGGCGATGACACGGCGCGCGATCGACGGCGACAGCGGCGGTTCGCCCTGGGCCATTCGCTGCAACTGCTCGATGATCAGCTCGCGCGCCTGCTCTTTGAGGATGTAGCCGAAGGCGCCGGCTTGCAGCGCCGGGAAGAGGTGGTCGTCGTCGTCGTGGATCGTGACCACGACCGACTGGCATTCGCTCTGCGTCTCGCGCAGTTTCTCGACGACGTCGACGCCAGAGCCGTCGGGCAGGCCGAGGTCGATCAGCGCCAGGTCGAACTTGATCGCCGAGACGAGTTCGCGCGCGTCATGCACGCGCGCCGCTTCCGAGATCTGGCCGTCGGGGAACACGCGCAAGACCAGGTCCTTCATCCAGGCACGGATTTCGGGCAGGTCTTCGAGCAACAGAATGGTCTTCATCGCGTGGTCTCCCGGAAGACGGGACTAAAGGCGAAACGATGCTAGCAGGCGGGGCCCGAGGCCTCACGCCATCAGCGTGTGCTTTTCCAGCGGAATCGTGAGGCGGATCACGGTTCCGTAGCCCGGGCCCGACTCGACCAGGCACTGCCCGTGCAGTTGTTTGGCGCGGTGTTTCATGCTCGTCATGCCGTGGCCGCGGTCCATGCGGCCGTCGAGTTCGAGTGGGATGCCTTTGCCGTTGTCCTGGATCTTGAGATGGAAGTCGCCGCTGGCGATGTTGCAGCGGATCGAGCAGCGCGACGCGCCGCTGTGCTTGATGATGTTGCTCACCGCCTCGCGCAGGATGCGCGTCGTCTGCACATAGGCGCGCGCCGACAGCGTTTGCGGCATGTCGTCGGTGGGCGCCTGCCACTCGCCTTCGACGCCGGTTTGCGACAGCCGGCCCACCACTTCGGCGCGCCAGTCGCCGAGCGCGTCGATCAGCTTCACCGGTTTGCCGGTGAGGCCGCGCACCGACAGCCGCATCTCTTCGAGCGCTTCGCGGGCGAGTGTCGAGATGCGCTCGCTCTCGCTGGTGTGCACGATCGTCAGCAGCTTGGCGCCGAGGTCGTCGTGCAGGTCGGCGGCGATGCGCTTTCGCTCCTGCTGCGTCACCTGCTCGACGCGCAGCTCGGCCATCTGCGCGTAGTTGCGCTCCATCACCGCGGTGCTGTCGCGGATGCGCGATTCGAGCGAGTTACGCAGCTCCTCCGCGCTGCGCAGCGCGCGGCCGACCTGGTGCACGAGCAGCAGCCCCATGCCGAGAAACGCCAGCGGCGTGGCCACATGCGGCAGCGTGCGCCACAGCGCCGGCAGCAGCAGGCGTTGCGCCATCAGCTCGATGGCGACCATGACCAGGGTGATCGACACCAGCGCCACGATCGGCCAGAAGTCGCGCCGCTGCGCGCTGCGCGCGGCGCGAAAGAACCAGCCGATCGCCAGCAACGCTTCGGCGACGAACAGCAGGTACCAGGCGCTGGCCACCGCATGCACCTGCTGCGGCCCGGCGAGCATCAGCGACAGCGGCACGAGCAGGCACTGCGCGGCCAGCAGCAGGCTGACGTGGCGCCAGCGCCGGCGCACGAAGTGCAGCAGGAACTGGATCGCCAGCAGCGCCACCAGCCCGATCAGGCAAACCAGCGCCGCTTCGGTGACGAAGCGGCCCAGCCCCAGGCCGTGCCACCACGGGCGCAGCGTCACCGCCGCCCAGGCGACCGACAGCGCGCCGAAGTACAGCAGGTGGCGCTCGCGGCGGTGCCACCAGCCGAGCACGAAGACCACGAGGCCCATCATCAGCAGCGCGCTCGACGCCAGCTGCGGCAGCGCGGACTTGATCAGCGTGGCCTCGCGCTGCTGCGCATGCAAGACGTCGTAGTCGCCGATCTGCGGCGCCGACAGCGCCGCGGCGCGCTGTCGCGACGCCACCTGTTCGAGCGCGTAACCCGCCAGACGCAGATCGAGCGTGTTGCCGCTGTCTTGCAGCAGCGCCGGCGGCAGCGCCAGCAACAGCGGCTGTTCGCAGTCGAGCGCGATCGGGTCCTGCGACGAACCGGCGGCATGCAGGGTCTGGTCGTTCAACTGCGCGCTGACGTTGCCGCAGGCACGCTCGATCCACAGGCCGATCGGCGCGCGGCTCTGCCGCGCCGCCGCCGCATCGAAACGCAAGCGGTACCAACGCGGCGTGTCGATGCCGGGCCGCGACAGCGCCCACTCGTCGGGCAGGCTGACGACGCCGGCGCTGGCGGCGGCGGGAAAACGTCCACTGCCG
>CADEEN010000393.1 GCA_902826345.1 uncultured Burkholderiales bacterium
GCAGCGGCGCGGTGATCATGCCGCCCACCATCGGCGCGGCGATGCGCTGCATCACTTCCGAGCCGGTACCTTCGCCCCACATGATCGGGAACAGGCCGGCCAGGATCACGGCCACCGTCATCGCCTTGGGCCGCACGCGCAGCACGGCGCCGTCGCGGATGGCGTCGAGCAGGCTCTCAGCCCGCCCGTCCCAGGCCTGCTTCAGGTACAGCAGCATGATGACGCCGAACTCCGCCGCCACCCCCGCCAGCGCGATGAAGCCGACCGCGCTCGCCACCGACAGGTTGTGGCCCAGCGCCCACAGCAGCCACACGCCGCCGACCAGGGCGAAGGGCAGCGTTGCCATGATCAGCAGCGCCTCGTCGATGCGCTTGAACGTGAGGTAGAGCAGCACGAAGATGATCATCAGCGTGAAGGGCACGACGATCTTCAGCTGCGCCGCGGCGCGTTCCAGGTACTCGAACTGGCCCGACCACGCCACCGACACGCCGGCCGGCAGCGCCACCTGCTCGGCCACGGTGCGCTGCATCTCGCGCACCGTGGACGCAAGATCGCGGTCGCGCACGTCGACATAGATCCAGCCGGCCAGGCGCGCGTTTTCGCTGCGCAGCATCGGCGGGCCGTCGCTGATGCGGATGTCGGCCACGTCGCCGAGCACCAGGCGCGCGCCGCGTTCGCTGACGATCGGTAAACGCTTCAACTTGTCCAACGAATCGCGCAGCTCGCGCGGGTAGCGCACCGAGATCGGGAAGCGCTGCGTGCCTTCGACGGTCTCGCCGATGTTCTCGCCGCCGATGGCCGATGACACCACCGACTGCACGTCGGCGATGTTCATGCCGAAGCGCGCCGCGGCGTCGCGCTTGATGTCGATGTCGACGTAGCGCCCGCCGGACAGCCGCTCGGCCAGCGCGCTTGACACGCCGGGCACGTTCTTCACCGCCTGCTCGATCGCCAGCGCCGTGCGGTCGATGGTGGCCAGGTCCGGCCCCGCGACCTTGATGCCGACCGCGCTCTTGATGCCGGTGGCCAGCATGTCGATGCGGTTGCGGATGGGCGGCACCCAGATGTTGGTCAGGCCCGGCACGCGCACCGTGCGGTCGAGCTCGTCAATCAGCGCCTCGGGCGTGAGGCCCGGCCGCCACTGGTCGCGCGGCTTGAACTGGATCGTGGTCTCGAACATCTCCAGCGGCGCCGGGTCGGTGGCCGTCTCGGCGCGGCCGGCCTTGCCGTGCACGCTGGCCACCTCGGGCACGGTGCGGATCAGTCGGTCTGTCTGCTGAAGCAGCTCGGCCGCCTTGCCGGCCGACAGGCCCGGCAGCGCGCTCGGCATGTAGAGCACGTCGCCCTCGTCGAGCGGCGGCATGAACTCGGCGCCCAGGCGCATCAGGGGCCACGCGCTCGCGGCGAGCACGAGCGCGGCCAGCAGCAAGGTGGCCTTGGGCCACTGCAGCACCGCGTTCAGCAGTGGCCGGTAGATTGCAATCAATGCGCGGTTGAGGGGGTTGGCGCGCTCCTCGGGGATGCGCCCGCGCACGAGGTAGCCCATCAGCACCGGGATCAGCGTCACCGCCAGGCCCGCGGCCGCCGCCATCGCATAGGTCTTGGTGAAGGCGAGCGGCGCAAATAGGCGGCCCTCCTGCGCCTGCAGCGTGAACACCGGCACGAACGACAGCGTGATGATGAGCAGAGAGAAGAACAGCGCCGGGCCGACTTCCTCCGCTGCGTCGCCGATGACGCGCCAGCGTTCTTCGCCGGCCAGCGTCTGGCCCGGGTGCTCGTGGGCCCAGCGCTCCAGCTTCTTGTGCGCGTTCTCGATCATCACCACCGCCGCATCCACCATCGCGCCGATGGCGATGGCGATGCCGCCGAGCGACATGATGTTGGCGTTGACGCCCTGGTGCTTCATGACGATGAAGGCGATCAGCACGCCCAGCGGCAACGAGACGATCGCGACGAAGGCCGAGCGCAGGTGGAGCAGGAACAGCGCGCAGACCAAGGCGACGACGACGAACTCCTCGATCAACTTGTCGCGCAGGTTGGCGACGGCGCGCTCGATCAGGCCCGCGCGGTCGTAGGTGGCGACGATTTCCACGCCAGGCGGCAGGCCGGGTTTGAGCGCTTCGAGCTTGGCCTTGACCGCGGCGATCGTCGCCAGCGCGTTCTGCCCGGAGCGCATCACGATCACGCCGCCGGTGACCTCGCCCTCGCCATCCAGCTCGCCGATGCCGCGCCGCATCTCGGGGCCGACCTGGATGCGCGCCACGTCGGCCAGGCGCACGGAGATGCCGGCGTCCGTCGTCATCAACGGCACGGCGCGAAAGTCGTCGAGCGAGCGCAGGTAGCCCGAGGCGCGCACCACGTACTCGGCCTCGCCGAGTTCGAGCACCGCGCCGCCGGCCTCCTGGTTGGCGCGCTTCAGCGCCTCGATGACGCGGTTGTGCGACAGGCCGTAGGCCGCCAGCCGATCCGGGTCGAGCACGACCTGGTACTGGCGCACCATGCCGCCGACGCTGGCCACTTCGGCGACGCCTTCGACGGTCTTCAACTCGAAGCGCAGGAACCAGTCCTGCAGCGCGCGCAACTGGCCCGCGTCCATCTTGCCGCTGCGGTCCACCAGCGCGTACTGGTAGATCCAGCCGACGCCGGTGGCATCGGGCCCGATGGCGGGCTTGGCATTGGCCGGCAGGCGCGAGGTGACCTGGCTCAGCACCTCGACCACGCGCGAGCGCGCCCAGTACAGATCGGTGCCGTCGGCGAACAGCACATAGACGAACGAATCGCCGAAGAACGAATAGCCGCGCACCGTCTTCGCGCCGGGCACCGAGAGCATCGTCGTCGCCAGCGGGTAGGTCACCTGGTCTTCGACCAGGCGCGGCGCCTGGCCCGGCCAGGGCGTGCGGATGATGACCTGCACGTCGGACAAATCGGGCAGCGCATCGACGGGCGTGCGCATCAGCGACACCACGCCCCAGGCACTGACCATCGCGGTGGCGAGCAGCACGAGGAAGCGATTCGCGATCGACCAGCGGATCAGGCGCGCGATCATGGCTTGCTCGCTCCGCTCGCCGCTGCGTCACCGGGATTGAGTCGAGACTCCACCGCCTTCAGGCTCGCTTCGGAGTCGATCAGGAACTGCGACGAGACGACGACGCGCTGGCCTGCTTGCAGCCCCTTGCGGATGGCCGTCTGGCCGCCGCTCTCGATGCCGGTATCGACCTCCACCGGCCGGAAGCGCCCGCCGTCCTCGGCCAGCATCACCACCGCGCGCGTGCCGGTCTGGATCACCGCGTCGCTCGGCACCATCAGCACCTTGTCTGCTTTCAGGTCGGCGAAGCTCATCGACACCGTCATGCCCGGCACCAGGCGCAGGCCGGCGTTGTTGAGTTCGACGCGCGCCTTGATCGTGCGCGTGGCGGGGTTGACGTCGGGCAGCAGCGATTGCACGCGGCCGGTGAAGGCCAGGCCGGCGAGAGCCGGCGTGGTCGCGCGCACCGGCGTGCCGGGCTTGAGCAAAGCAGCCTGGCTCTCCGGCACCTCGGCCTGCGCCCACACGGTGCGCAGGCCGGCGATGCGAACGAGCGTCGCGCCCGCGGCCACTGCCATGCCCTCGCGCACCATCACCTCGGTGACGAGGCCACCGATCGGCGCGCGCACGGTGGTGCGCGCCTGCACACGCCCGCTCTGCTCGACTCGCGCGATCTGCGCCTCGACCATGCCGGCGAGCAGCATGCGCTGGCGCGCAGCGTCGATCAGCGGCGCCATGTCGGCCGCGGTCGAGCGCCGCAGCGACAGGAACTCTTCCTGCGCCGCGACCCAGTCGGGCACGAAGAGCTCGGCCACCGGCGCGCCGGCGGCGATGCGGTCGAACTGCGCGCGTGCGTAGAGCTTCTCGACGACGCCGGCCGCGCGCGCGGCGACGACGGCCTGGTCGCGCTCGTTCCAGGCGATGTTGCCGACGGCCGTGACCTTGGGTGCGATCGTGCCCTCGACGACGACCGCCGTGGCCAGGCCGAGGTTCTGCTGCACGCGCGGACTCACGGTCACCGTGCCGGTGTCGGCGCCGCCGCTGCCGCCGCCGTAGACCGGCACCAGCATCATGTCCATGAACGGCGACTTGGCCGGCGCGTCGAAGCGTTTGCCCGGCACCATCGGGTCGTGGTAGTACAGCACCTCGCGGCCGGTGGCCG
>CADEEN010000394.1 GCA_902826345.1 uncultured Burkholderiales bacterium
GCCAACCGGCGATCTGTACGCTGCCATTGGCCGGCTGTGGATCGTCGGGCGCGCCGGACGGGCGCGGCTCGGCATCGGCCAGGAACTCCGCGATACGCTCGCGCGCCACCTGCGCTGCCGTGCGCTGCTCCATCGCGCGACCGATTCGGCGCAAGGGGGCAGCGAGCAACCCGATCAGGCCCAGCGCCCCGATCAGTTGCCCGGTGGTGCCCGGCACATGCACCACATGGGCGCCCGGCGTGTCGAACAGCAGCAGGCCGATGACGGCGAGCGCGAGGCATGCGAGGGCCAGATCAAGCACGAAGTGATGGCGCCCCTGCGCGGCCGCACGCAAGGCCATGGCGTCGGCCAGGCGCTCGTTCTGGCGTTGAAGGCGGCGCCGTTCGCGCCCTTGCTGAGCGGCGCTTTGCATCACCGACAGCGCGGCCAGCTTGTCGTGCACATTGGCGGCGATATAGGCCTGACGCAGGCGGGCCTGCCGCACGGCCTTTGCCAGTGGGGGCAGAGTCCACAGCATGCCCAGCGCCGCCAGGCTGCCCACCATGACGGTCACGACGGCCAGTGCTGCATCCAGCAAGGCCAGCCCGACCAACAGCGCCAGCCAGGCGATGCCGGCCGATACCAGCGCCGGAATGCCGAAGCCGACCCAAGCGCGCAGCGCCTGCGCATCGCCCACGAAGCGCAGCATCACGCCGCCCCGGCTGCGCTTCAAGCGCCCCACCGGCGACAGGGTGGCGAGGGTATCGAAGAGCGCCAGCCGTACCTCGGCGATGTAGTTCTGAGCCAGACGTTCGGCCTGCACGATCTGCCAACGCCGTAGCAGCGCCACGGTCAGCAGCAGCGCCACCAACACGCCCAAGGACAGCGCGCCGGAGAGGGTGGTCTCCTGGTCTACCAAGGCGCGGCCGAACAGCGCCGCGCCCACGACCAACATGGCTTGCGCCAGGCTGCTCGCGGCCAGCCCCACCAGGGCCGAGCGCCGGAATCCCAGCCACAGGGGCGGCAGCGGCGGTAAGGCCGTGTTCGGTGCCGATGTGCCTTCACCGAACCCGCAGTCGAGACCGCCGTCGGCGTCTGGTTCGGACTCTGTTGTCTGTCCGGGTTGGGAGGTCTTTTCCCCGCGGCGGTTCATACGAGGTTTCGATCGCGGGCGGCCTGCTTCGCGCGCAACATCACGGCGCGTGCCGCTTCGGGGTTGCAAAGCTCGTCCAAGCCCATGGCCTTCAGGCCCGTGGCGTGCTCGGCCTCGGCTCGCGCCAACGGCGATCGGGTAATGGTGCCCGCCAGTGTCAGCACCGGCAATTGCTGGGCCTGGAGCCACTGCACACCGGCAATGGCGCCCATCGCTTCACCGGAGCTGAAAACGCAGCCATCGATGCGCCGCTGAACGTAGGCCGAGCGCAGCAGCATTTCGGTTTCGCGCTGCAGCAGGCCGTCGGCGATTTCCATCACCAGCACGCCCACGCGCTCGGCTTGCATGCGCGTCTGCACCGCGTCGAGGATGCCCTCGAGCGCCGGCAAGTCCAGGCCGAACGTGGAAGTGTGGCCGGCGTCGGTGAAGTCCAGCACCAGATCGGCGCCCGCGTCGCGCAGCAGGTTGGAGTCGTTGCCCGAACCGGTACCGGTGATCTTGGCGCCCCCCACGCGCAGCCCGGCCGCGACGAGGCCGCGGATGAGGTAGGCCGCGCTGGTGGTCTTGCCGGCGTTCATCGAGGTGCCCAGCGACACGATGGTCAAAGGCCGGACTCCGTCGGGTTGGCCTTTGGGTAATGCGAAGCGAGACACGTTCAAGCGCTCGCCCTGGGCATCGACCAACAGACCCAGGGGCAACAGCTCCGTCGGGGCCGCAACCGCGCCATGGCGGGCGGTCACGCTGGCGGCCACGCCGCCGCTGGCAGCCAAGTGGCAAGGACCCATGCTGGCCGGTACCTCGGCCAGGAACTGATCGGGCGCATAGCGAGCGGCATAGGCCACCAGCACTTCGTCACCGACGAACATGGTTGCGCGTCGACTGTCCGTGAGTTCGAGCGCTGCGTGCTTGCCGACACGCTGCACACGTGCCAGCACCAGGTCGCCTGCGCGAGGCACGAGTTGGGTGTCTTCCAGCAGACCGGCCATCGACTCGGGCGGCACATGGCGGGTGGTGTAGGCCCGTTTGGCGTTCGCGAGACGCTTGCCTGTGCAAGGAATAGCGGCATTGAACTCAGCCGTCATGGAAGGGTGAAGGGCGGTCGGCGACAGCATGCGATGGCTCCGTGATGTTGGTAGGGGCAAGGTGAAGCGGCTTGTTTCGCTTCGTCTCGATCACAGAGTGACGACCATGGCGTCTGATGCAGGGCTGTCTGCGCGGCTTGTAAGAAACAAAACTGTCACATGGGCTGCGCGATGCTCCGACTATTGAGATTCACCGCACTGGCACAAGGTCGCGCGCCGCGCTTACTCACCGAGCCCGCCCCGTCGACCCCCTCACCACGAGCGACACCTCGATCTCGTCGTCCTGCGTCGCCTCCTCGCCCTGCAGCATCGACAGCACACGCTCGGCCGCGCGGCGCCACATCGCTTCGGCCGGCACGTGCACCGTGGTCAACCCGGGTGCCACGTGCGAGGCGAGTTCGAGGTCGTCGAAGCCGACGATCGACAGTTCGCGCGGCACATCGATGCCCATCCGCTGCGCTTCGAGCAGCGCGCCGAAGGCCAGCACGTCGTTGCCGCAGACCACGGCGGTCGGCGGTGACGTCACCTGCATCAGGCAGCGCAGGCCATCGCGCGCTGCGGCCAGCGCGTAGCGGCGTTCGGCCACGCGCGCTGCCGGCAAGGCGATGCGCTTGGCGGCCAGCGCCTCGCGCACGCCGGCCAGGCGCGACGCGGCGCGGTCGTTGTCGCGCGTCACGCCGGCCAGCATGGCGATGCGGCGGTGGCCGAGGTCAAGCAGGTAGCGAACCACCTGCGTCATCGCGCGGGCGTTGTCGAAGCCGACGCAAGCCAGGCCCGGCGGCGGCGGCCAGCTCATCACATGCACGACGGGCACCGCGCGTGCCGCCAGCCGCGCCAGCAGCGCCGGGCGCTGGCCGGTGCCGCACAGCAGCAGCGCGTCGGCGCCGCGCGTGAGCAGGTTCAGCGCCTGGCTGGCTTCGGTGTCCGGGCTGTAGTCGTTGGTAGCGATCAGCAGCTGGTGGTTCGACTCGGCCAGGCGGCGCTGCAGCGCATCGATGGCCTTGGCAAAGATGGCGTTGTCCACCGTCGGGAAGATCGCGCCGATGGTGCCGGTGCGGCGCGACTTCAAGGTGCGCGCGCCGGCATGCGGCACGTAGCCAAGGTGCGCAATCGCCGCCTCGACCTTGCCGCGCAGCGCGCCGCGCACGCTGCCCGGCTGGTTGACCACGCGCGACACCGTGGCGGTGGAGCCGCCGGCGCGGCGCGCCACGTCACCGATGGTGGGCAGGGCCGGGGAGGGCATGCGCCAATGTACTCGTTTGCAAGACGGGCGACGCCGCCAAGTGTCAGCTCTGCCTGCTAGGGAAAATCCGGGCGATGAGGGCGCCAGAGCGCCTTGACGTGCTTCGCCACTGCACCCAAACTGAAAACGTTTACAGACGACCCATCCACCGCGTGATCACCCCTGCCGCCCCCCGCTCGTGGCCCGCCCGTGCCGGCACGGTGGCGCTGACGCTGCTCGTGGTGCTGGCGCTGTGGCATGCGCTGACGGCGGTGTTCGGCATCATCTCGCCGGCGCGCTTCCCGATGCCGGCCGAGGTGGGCGCGGCGCTGCAGCAGATCACGATCGAGGGCTACAGCAACGCGCGCCTGCACGAGCATGTGCTGCGCAGCGTGCTGCTGGTGACGGCGGGCTTCGTCGTCGCCTCGTCCGTCGGCGTCGTCATCGGCCTGGCGATGGGCGCGAGCCGCGCCGCCGAGGCCTTCATCAACCCGATCTTCCTGCTGCTGCGGCCGATCCCGCCGCTGGCCTGGATTCCGCTGGCCATCGTCTGGCTCGGCCTCGGTGACGCCGCGAAGATGATGGTGATCTTCGTCTCCGCCTTCGTGCCGTCGGTGATCAACAGCTACACCGGCGTGCGCCAGATCGAGCGGCCGATCTTCGAGGCCGCGGCGATGCTCGACGCGCGCGGCTGGCGCTACTGGCGCGAGGTGCTGATTCCCGGCGCGCTGCCGAGCATC
>CADEEN010000395.1 GCA_902826345.1 uncultured Burkholderiales bacterium
CAGCGCGTAACAGCGCGAGAACCCCGGCAGCTTCAGGTGCGAACCATCGAACTGCCGCGGCCGGGTGGCGTTGAACAGATCGTTGTAGGTCCGGCACAGCCGCTCACGGCGCTCGGCTTCATCGAAGGCCCAGGCCGCGAAGCGCTCCTTGATCAGCGCCAGCTTCTCGCGCGCTGCCAATGTTTCGTCGGGGTTGACGACCATGCGGTCGCTCTCCGGGTCCGGATCGCGGACCGTCGGCACCTGCACGTTCAGTGCGCACTGCACCAGCTCGATCGCGTTCAGCCTCGAGGTGCCGAACTCCTGCGTCACCTTGACGTTCTGGCGCGCGCTCCACTCGGGGTAACGCACCGACCAGGCCCCGGCCTGCGCCGAGTAGCCCACCTCGCAGTCCTTCTGCTCCAGCACCTGCCGGATGAAGTCCTCCACGTCGCCGGCGGGAATCCACACCGCGCCCACGCGCGGCTCGATGGCTGCCGGCGGCAAGTCCTCCGGCTGCACCCGCTCCAGCGCGGTCACGTTGCGTGCGGCCTCCGGGCCGGCGGCCAGCGCCTGCCTGAGCTTGGCCTTGACCTCGCCGGACAGGTACTCGTCGGCGGTCTTCCACAGCCCGTCCGCCGGGTCCAGAAACACCAACCCACGCTCGGCCAGGGCATCGAGCACCGCTTGTGGCGGCGCCGACAGCAACTGGCCCATCCAGGCCGGATCGACCCGGCCGCGCCACTGCACCGAGGCGGCGAGCGCCTCCTCCGGTTCGGCTGCGGCTTCGGGCTCGACAATCCTCGCCAGCGTGCGCCGGCTGAACAGCGCCGCCTTGGTGGCGGTCTCGGTCTCCTCGTCGTAGTGCTCCAGCGACAGCAGCAGCGGGTAGTCGGGGTCGCGCCGGAACGCGAGTGCGTTGGCCCGGTTCGACAGACACCCGAAGCGCGCGACGTAGCGGTCGTAGCTGCCGTTCAGCATGGCGCGCTCGTGGCGCTGCCGGCTGTCGTCGGCGTCCGCCAACTGCAGATCGAGCAAGGCCCGCGCGTGGTCGCGGATCGAACACAGGCCCGCGATGCGGGCGCGCTGCGTGGCGTTCAGGCGCTCGTGGATGTCCACCAGCTCGCCGTCTTCCACGCGGTGTACGCGGCCGTGATGGAGGTGATGACTCCCGGGCCGGGTTGCACCTGCCGCGATCGTTGTGCGGCGCGGAGCCGGCATTGCCTCTGGCGCGGCGACGCTGTACACGCCGCGCGGCAGCAGATCGATTCGCCGCGGCAGTTCTTCGACCAGGTCGCCGTCGAACACCGCGGTCGGCATCGGCTCGTGGCCGTTGCTTTCCTGGCGGATGTGGCCGATGCAGAACTCGGGCCGCGCCGCGTACCACTGGTTGACCTGCAGGTAGCGTTCGCCGCAGCGCGGATCGCGCAGCGACTCGGGCACCACGCTCAGGCCCAGCCACGGTTGCTCGTCGGCTTCGCCCGGTATCCGCTTGCGCAGGAACAGGATGTCGGCCTGCACGTCGGTCGACGCGATCTCGGCGAAGGCGCCGCGCGGCAGGCGGATCGCGCCCAGCAGCACCGCCTGCGACGCGAGGTAGCGGCGCACGGTGTCCTCCCAGGCATCCATCGTGTGGCTGCTGGTGATGAAACAGGCCAGCCCACCGGGCCGCAGCAGGTCGAGCGCGCGGCCGAGGAAGTAGTTGTGGATGCTGAAGCGGCTATAAGGCCGGTTGCTCGAATCGGCCACCTTGTAGGCGCCGAAGGGCACGTTGCCGATTGCCAGGTCGTACCAGTTGTCGGCCAGCGGCGTCTTCTCGAACGCGCCGATGCGCACGTCCACGCCGCTGGCGCCGTACAGCGCCCGCAGCATCCGACCCGAAAGCCGGTCGATCTCGATGGCGGTGACCGTGCATTGCTCGGCCAGCGCCGCCGGCATCGCGCCGAGGAAGTGGCCGATGCCGGCACTTGGTTCGAGCACGCGGCCTCCGTTGAAGCCAAAGCGTCGAACCGCTTGCCACATCGCCGCGATCACGGCGACCGGGGTGTAGTGGCTGTTGTTGACCGACGCGAGCGCGGAGCTGTGGTCATCGGCATCGAGCGTGTCGCGCAGTTGCGCGGCGCGACGCGCCCAGGCCGGTTCCGGCGCTTCGGGGTTGAAGCTCGCGGGCAGGCCGCCCCAGCCGGTGTAGCGCAGCAGCGTGCTGCGCTGGTTCTCGTCGGGCTCGCTGTCCGACGCGGCGAGCGCGCGCAGGGTCTGGATCGCAGCCAGGTTGGCGTCGAACTTGGCGATCGCGCCGCGCGGGATGTCGAGCCCGCCGGCGGGCAGTTGGGGCCAGGGGCGCCGCGCCGCGCTGGGCGTCGGCGGCTCGCTCGGTCGCCACAACGGCTGTGGTGACCGAGGCTCGTGTTCCTCTTTGTCCGGCTCGTCATCGAGCGGCGGATCGGGAGGAACGGGAGGCATGGGCGGCGCGAAGGCCGCGGCGGGCTCCGGCTCAAAGCCGGGCAGCCAGGAACAGGGCTCGGGGATGCGAGTCATGGGGGTCTCCGTGGGGCGACGGAGACGCACCTGCCCCGCGGGGAGATGGCTCCCCGTCAGGGTGGATGGATGGCCCACCGGATGCGCGGACGCAGGGGTGGGTGGCTCTGGTGCCGCGCGAGGCGGCGATCAATCAGTCAGATGCGGTGTCGGTGTGCCGCGGGCATCGGGCTCCTGGCGGAGCACGAAGGGGCGTGCAAGGCGGGTAACGACCGCGGCGCCGACGCAGGTCGGGGCTGGGCAGGCTGACGCCTGCGAGTAGCACTCGCACTGTGCGCGAAGGCCTGCGGGTTCGATCACGCCAGCACCGATTGCCACTGCGAAGCCCCGCCCGCGTTGGCGGCACGCGGTGGCGATGGAACGGATCGGTTCGATCCAGCAAGCACATCGTGCACGTCCTCCCCTCAAGCCGCCCGGCACTTGATAGCGCCCTCCCTCATGGGAACCTGAATCCACGGGCCGATGTCGTGCCCGCCCTCATTCAGGAGCCCCCATGAAACTCTCCAAGCAGGAGCTGGAAGCCGTGATCGCGGCTTCACCGCGCAGCTTCGTTCCCTTCAACAAGCTCGTGCTGTCGCCGACCTACCAGGCGCGGCCCGAGAACCCGGCCGCGCCCTTGCCGCTGGCCGAACTGGCCGCGTCCATCGAAGCCGCGGGCCTGCTGCACAACCTGATCGTCGTGCGTGGCGCGCGTGGGGTGCACGAGGTCTGTGCGGGCGGCCGGCGCTTGCGCGCGATGGCGCTGCTCGTGGAGCAGGGCCGCTGGGCCGAGAACCAGCCGGTGCCGGTGCTGGTGGTGCCGGCCGAGCAGGCGCTGATGGCCAGCCTGATCGAGAACGTCGAGCGCGAGGCCTTGAATCCGGCCGACGAGTTCGCGGCCTTCGCCCGACTGATCGACGGCGGCCGGTCGGTCGAAGACGTGGCGGCGGCCTTCGGCGTCACGCCGCAGGTCGTGAAGCGCCGGCTCAAGCTGGCGGCGGTGTCGCCAGCGCTGCTGACCTTGTTCCGCGAAGGCGGGATCGGTCTGGACTGCCTGATGGTGCTGGCCTCGATCGACGACCCGACGCGGCAGGAGCAACTGTGGCAGCAGTTGCCCGAATGGAACCGCAGTGCGGATCAACTGCGCCGCCTATTGACACGCGGTGAGGTCGAGTCGGATCGCGACGGCGTGGCGATCTTTGTGACGGTAGCCGCCTACGAGGCTGCGGGCGGCCCGCTGCGGCGCGACCTGTTCAGCGACGACGGCAAGGCCTACCTGCAGGATGCCGCGCTGCTGGAGCGGCTGGCGCTGGACAAGCTGCAGCAGCCGGCCCGCGAGGTCGCCGCCGAAGGCTGGAAGTGGGTCGACGTGCGGGCCCGGTACGTCTACGAGGACTACGTGCGTCACGGCGAGGTGCGCCGCGCGCGCCGCGCGCCGAATCCCGACGAAGCGGCGCGCCATGCGCAACTCGAAGCCGAACTGGAGACGCTGCACGCGCGCATGGAGGCACTTTCGGACGACGACGACGGCGACGAGAACGAGCGCGACGGGCTGGAAGCCGACGAGGAGCGGCTGCAAGCCGAACTGAGCGCCATCCACGAAGCGCTGGCGGTGTTTCCGGCGGACCTGATGGCGCAGGCGGGCTGCGTGGT
>CADEEN010000396.1 GCA_902826345.1 uncultured Burkholderiales bacterium
TCGCGCTCGTAGTGCGTGCGGCGCCCGAGCCCGTGGCCCGGCCGGCCGGCCTGCCCCTGAGCGCGCTCGCCTCGGTCTGGCAAGGCCGTCGCTTGCGCGCTTCGGCGTTCGGCTACTTCGGGCACATGGTCGAGCTCTACACGATGTGGGTGCTGGTGCCGTTGATCCTGGCGACGCGACTCGCCGGCGCGGCGGTGTCGTGGTGGGCCTTCTTCGTTCTGGCGGCCGGAGCGCTGGGCTGCATCGTCGGCGGCGTGCTGGCGCCGCGCTGGGGCAGCGGGCGGGTGGCCGCCGCGCAACTGGCCGCGAGCGGCCTGTGCTGCCTGCTCGCACCGCTCGCGCTGGCGGCGCCGCTCGCCGTCTTCCTGGCCTGGCTGTTGCTGTGGGGGGTGACGGTCGCCGGCGATTCGCCGCAGTTCAGCGCGCTGACCGCGACCAACGCCCCGCCGGCGGCAGTGGGCAGCGTGCTGACGCTGGTCAATTCGATCGGCTTCGCGATCTCGGTGCTGTCGATCGAGTTCTTCGTGCGGCTCGCAGCTGCACAGCCGCTCGCGGCAACCTTGCCGTGGATCGCCATCGGGCCAGCGCTCGGGCTCGTGATGCTGCGACCGCTGCTGCGCTGACGCCATTGGTAGCACGACCGGCATGACGCGGCAGACTCGTCGGCCTTGGAGACGTGCGCGCCACCCTCGCCATGCTGCGCACCGCCGATGGGCAGGGCATCGAGCTCGACAAGTTCCACACGCCGGACGCGGTCAGGTTCGGGCGTGTGAACGCGCCGATGAACACGCTGGGTCTGCGTCGCATCATGTTCGCCGTCGATGACATCGATGCCGTGGTTGCGCGGATGCAGGCCCATGGCGCAGAACTCATCGGCCGCGCCGCATGCATTGCGAGACGTCGTACCGGCTGGCCTACATTCGCGGGCCCGAAGGCCTCATCGTCGCACTTGCCGAGCAACCCAGCTGAAGGGGTTCGCGTGCGCTTGCAATCTTCGCGAAGCTGTATATATTCACAGAATGCCGATGCCGTCGACGACTCCGCAAGCAACGTTTGTTTTTGCCACGCGCGGCGCGATCAAGGGCCGCGGCACGGCGTGGGCCATCGAGCACCGATTCACCAGCGAGCACCACGAATCGTTCGATGACGGCTGGGGCACGCTCGAACAAGCGGCGCAGGAAGAGAGGTGCGCGCCGGGCACGCAGATCATCGAGCAGACGGTCAAGTCGATCCTGTCGGGCAACGATTCGCCGGACATTCCGTTCGACCTGTCGATCAACCCCTACCGCGGCTGCGAGCACGGCTGCGTGTACTGTTTCGCGCGGCCGACGCACAGCTATCTCAACCTCTCGCCGGGGCTCGACTTCGAGACGAAGATCATTGCCAAGGTCAACGCGGTCGATCGGCTGCGAGCGGCGCTGGCGTCACCCGGCTACGAGCCCTTGACGCTCAACATCGGCTCGGCCACCGACGCCTACCAACCGGTCGAGCGGCGCCTGCGCATCACGCGTGGCTTGATCGAGGTGCTGGCCGATTTCCGCCACGCGTTCTCGATCATCACCAAGTCGTCGGGCGTCGAGCGTGATATCGACCTGATCGCGCCGTTGGCGCGCAACAACCTGGCCGCCGTGTACGTTTCAGTGCCGACGCTCGACGGCACGCTGGCACGCATCATGGAGCCGCGCGCTGCATCGCCGGAGCGGCGCATCAAGACCATTGAAACCTTGGCGAAGGCCGGCATCCCCGTCGGCGTCAGCGTTTCGCCGATGATCCCGTTCATCAACGAGCCCGAACTCGAACGCGTGCTCGAACGTGCGCGTGAGGTCGGCGCCACCTCTGCGTTCGCCACCGTGCTGCGCTTGCCGTGGGAAGTGAGCCCGCTGTTCCAGCAGTGGCTCGACACGCACTTTCCCGAGCGTGCGGCACGCGTGATGGCGCGTGTGCACGAAATGCGCGGCGGGCGCGACAACGATCCGCGCTTCGAGACGCGCATGACGGGGCAGGGCGTGTGGGCGCAGTTGCTGTCGCAGCGCTTCAAGAAGGCAACGCAGCGCCTGGGCTTGCGCACCGAGCGCCGGCCGCTCGATCTGTCGGCGTTCCGACGAACGGCGCCTGCGCCGAGCGTGCAAGCCAGCCTGTTTTAGGGAGCCGCGCCGCCCTCGGGCCGTGCGAGCTCGCTGTGAGACCGCTACTTGAACATGTCCTTCACCCGGTCCGCCCAACTCTTGTCGTCCGGTGAATGGCGGTTGCCGCCCTTGCGCAGCGACTCATCGAGCTCCTTCAACAGCTTCTTCTGATGCTCGGTCAGCTTGACCGGCGTCTCGACGACGACGTGGCAGTACAGGTCGCCCGGATAACTCGAACGCAGCCCCTTCACGCCCTTGCCCTTCAGGCGGAAGGTCTTGCCGTGCTGCGTGCTCTCGGGCAACTCGATCTCGACCTTGCCGGCGAGTGTCGGCACTTCGATCGAGCCACCCAGCGCCGCCGTCGTCAGCCCCACGGGCACGGTGCAATGCAGATCGTCGCCGTCGCGCTCGAACATGTCGTGCTGCTTGACGCGGATCTCGATGTACAGGTCGCCCGCCGGCCCGCCGTTGCTGCCCGGCTCGCCGTTGCCGGCCGAGCGGATGCGCATGCCTTCGTTGATGCCGGCCGGAATCTTCACCTCGAGTGTCTTCTGCTTCTTCACCTTGCCGGCGCCGGCGCAGGTGGTGCAAGGGTCCGGGATGATCTTGCCGGCGCCGCGGCACTGCGGGCAGGTCTGCTGGATCGAGAAGAAACCCTGGCGCAGATGCACCGCGCCCGAGCCGTTGCACTGCGGGCAGGTCTTCGACGACGTGCCCGGCTTGGCGCCCGAGCCCTTGCAGGTCTCGCAGTTGTCCCAACTCGGAATGCGGATCTGCGTGTCCTTGCCGAGCGCGGCTTCCTCGAGCGTGATCTCGAGCGCGTACGACAAATCGGCGCCGCGATAGACCTGCTGACCGTTGGCGCCGCGGCGGCCCGCCGCACCGCCTGCCGCGCCGCCGAAGATGTCGCCGAAGATGTCGCCGAACGCTTCGGCGAACCCGCCGAAGCCTTCCTGCCCCGGCCCGCCGCGAAAGCCGCCCATGTTCGGGTCCACGCCTTGATGGCCGAACTGGTCGTAGGCTGCGCGCTTCTGCGGCTCCGACAAGATTTCGTAGGCCTCCTTGGCCTCCTTGAACTTTTCCTCCGACGCCTTCGCGCCGTCACCCTGGTTGCGATCCGGGTGGTGCTTCATCGCCAGCTTGCGATAAGCCTTCTTGATGTCGTCCTCGGTCGCGTTCTTCGGCAGACCGAGGATGTCGTAGTAGTCGCGCTTTGCCATGGTTCCAGCGTTCCCTCGCAATCAGCGAAAACGCCGCGATGAACCGCAGGCAACGCCCGTCGGCTCCATCGCGGCGAGACAAAACGGCGGGCGCAGCCCGTCCGCTTTATCCTTTCTTGACTTCTTTGATCTCTGCATCGACCACGTTGTCGTCGTCCATCGGCTTGCCGGCGCGCGCCTCGGACGCATCGTTGGCCGGCCGTGCCGCTTCGGTGTTGCCTTGTGCGGCGGCAGCCTTCTGCACATCGGCATACATCTTCTCCGACAGCTTGTGGCTGGCCGCCATCATCGAATCGGTCTTGGCGGTGATGGCGTCCTTGTCGTCGCCCTTCATCGCTTCTTCGACTTCCTTCATCGCCGCTTCGATCTTCGTCTTCTCGTCGTCGCCCAACTCGTTGCCGTGCTCGGCCAGCGTCTTCTTCACGCTGTGCACCATCGCATCGGCATGGTTGCGCGCCTGCACCAGTTCGAGCTTTTTCTTATCCTCGTCGGCATTGGCCTCGGCGTCCTTGACCATCTTCTCGATCTCGGCTTCGGACAGACCCGAGTTGGCCTTGATCGTGATCTTGTTCTCCTTGCCGGTGCCCTTGTCCTTCGCATTCACATGAAGGATGCCGTTGGCGTCGATGTCGAACGTGACCTCGATCTGCGGCAGGCCACGCGGCGCCGGCGGAATGCCTTCGAGGTTGAACTCGCCCAGGCTCTTGTTGCCCGCGGCCATCTCGCGCTCACCCTGGTAGCACTTGATCGTCACCGCCGGCTGGTTGTCGTCGGCCGTGCTGAACACCTGCGAGAACTT
>CADEEN010000397.1 GCA_902826345.1 uncultured Burkholderiales bacterium
CGGGCGCATCGGCGCTCTCCTGGACGGACCCGGGCGGCGTGGATCGTCGCCGGGGATGCCGCACTTCAACCGCCACAGCGCCGGAAGTCAATGCTTCTCTGTGACAAGATGTCGCATGTCTCAGATGGTCTTTGCGCATCGATCGCGGCCGACGCCCCGCGCCGCGGCGATTGACCGCCGCAGCGTGCTGCGGGCGCTGCTGACCACCGGCGTCGCCGCCTCGCTGCCGGCCTGCGACGGCGTCTCGGTGTCCACGACCGACCCCCGCCTGCTGCCCGCGGCGCTCGCCGAACGGTACGTGCGCCTGACGCAGGCCCTCGCCCTGCACCAGCCCTCGCTCGTCGAGGCGTGGCTCGGTCCGGCGCCAACGTCCCCCGCGGGTCCGCGGCGGCCGGTAGCGGCCCTGCGCGCCGAAACCACGGCCCTGCTCGCGGACGTGTCGATGACGAAGGCGGCCACGGACGCGGCGTCGAACTCGACCGTGGGACGCAAGGCCGGCGCCGCGTCCCAGGAGACCACGCGCCTGCGCTACCTCGAGGGCCAGGTGCGCGCGCTCGACGCCGCGGCGGCGCGCCTGCTCGGCGAATCATCGACGTTCGCAGTGCAGGCCGCGCGCACTTTCGGCTACGCCGCGCCGTCGCGCGACGCCGCCGCGCTCGACCGGCTGCGGGCGGATCTCGCGGCGCTGCTGCCAGGCGCGGGAACGCTCGCCGAACGGCACGCCGCCTTCCGGCGCGCCGCCGCCGTGCCGGCCGACCGCGTGGACGCAGTCTTCGCCGCCGCCGTGGACTGGTGCCGTCGCGCGGCCGCCGGACACCTGCCGCTGCCGGCCGGCGAGACGCTCACGACGCGGGCTGAAGACACCACCGGCTGGGCGGCGTTCTCGCGACCCACCGGGCCGCGCGCGTCGGAGCTGTGGGTCGCGCGCCGCGGCGGCGCCGACGCGGCGCATCTGCTGCAACTGGCCGCGCACGAAGGCACGCCGGGCCACCACGCCCAGCACGTGCTCGCGTCGGCCGCGCTCGTGGAGGGCCGCGGCTGGCCGGAACGCGCCCTGCATCCGGGCTTCGGCCCCCATCGCCTCGTGGCCGAGGGCGCGGCTGAAGCCGGCGCGGCGCTGCTGCTGCCGGAAGACGTCCGCATCCGCGTGCTGGCCGACGCTTTCGAGATCGTGCGCCGCAAACATGCAGGGGCCGAACTGCTCGTCGTGGGCGACGGTCCGGAGGCCGCCGTGCTCTCGGGCCGCGCCGGCATCACGCACATTCCGTTTCAGACGAATCTCGCCGGCGTGTGGAGCCGGATCGACGTGGCGGTAACCCCCTCGGTCGAGCCCGACCCGTTTCCCCGCGCGGTGATCGAAGCGATGTCCTACGGCAAACCCGTGGTGGCGGCGGCCACCGGCGGAATTCCCGAAGCCATCGCCCATGAGGAGACCGGCCTGCTGGTGGAGCCCGCCAGCGTTGAGGATCTGGCGGCGGCCCTCACGCGCTTTCTGGACGCGCCGGAACTGGTGGCCCGAATGGGCACAGCCGGACGCCGGCGCTGCGAGCAGCGTTACTCGGTACAAACGCAGCAGACCGCGCTCGACCGGATCTATCAAACCGTGATCGGCGGCTCGAGCCCCGGCCGCCTCATCCGGCACTGACTCTCGACTTAGTCAACCGGCAGGTCGGTCACGCCGGGTGAGGTGGCCATCAGCAAGTCGCCGTTCACCACAAACTGCTGCGCTGAACACGTGCGCGACGTCAGGCCCACCCGCATTCCCCCGCGGACCTTGGCGGGCCAGTTGAAGTTCCGGTTGCCGGCCTCGTCCTGGCAGATCACAAAACTGACGTGCTGGCCATCGGTGAGGTTGGACACGGACGGCTCGGCCACATCGCCGGTGAGTTTGATGACCTGGGTGCTGCCGCCCTGCAGGTCAAACACAGGATTGGGAGAGTAAGGCACGTCATGCCGGCCGACGGTGGAGACCGTGCCGGCCTGGGCCGAGTTAGGACTGATCATCAGGGACGAAGCATCCACCGCTTCCAGATCCGTGCCTTTGACGGTCTTGATGGTGGCCCACAGGTTGTCGTCCCAACGCGGATCGGGCACGCCCGTGAGAAACCACGACTGGCCATTGTCGGCGAGAATCATGCCGTATTTTTTGAGGGCGCGCAGCAGAACCTGCACGTCCTTCGGAAAGCCCGAAATATCGTAGCTGGCCTTCAGGCGGAAGCGCGTGCCCATGGGAGGATAAATCGGTTCAAACAGGCGCGAAGCGAAGTGGCGAGCCGGCCACACGTATTCGTTGCGCGTTCTCGGCACCGTGAGCCGGATGGCATGGCGGATCTCGCCGGCCTCAATCTCCTCGTAGCGCACCAGACCGGGCAGGATCGGGAGCCCGGCGGCGTCGGCCGAAGTCCAGCCGTCGGGCCGCATGCCGTTGGCTTTCAGATCGAACACCGCGCCCGACGAGCCTTTCCAGGTGCCATTGGCCTGCTTGGCCAACTGGTACACCTCATAAAGCTTGCACTCGCCCTGCCGCAGAATCAGCCCGTGGTTATCCGAGTCCGGCCCGGCGCCGGCTTCGATCGGGACGTTGGCGGGAATCGGATAAGGCCCCGGATCGGACTCCGCCGAAGCCAAATCGATCTGCACCATGGGCTGATTGGCCGGCACCACGATAAAGGGGATGCCGCCCTCTTTGCTGAAGTCGGGATGCAGGTTCCGGGTCGGGCCTTCGCTTTCAATGAAGCGCGCCGAACTGGAGTGCACGGGCAGATTGTCGATCGGGGTGTTCCAGATGTTGTTGCGCGGGAACATCGCGCACCCTCCGATCTCCTGCGCCTGCACCGCGGCAGCGGCGGCAAGCGTCAGGAGGAAGACCGGGGCAGCCCGGAGTGTCGTTGAGCGTCGGCAGTAGCGTGGCAATGTGGTTCTCATTAAGATTCGTTTGTCCCCCCGTAGTCGCACGGACCTCCAAAACATTATCGCGCGATTCCGGCTTCAGGTAGGTAAACACGGGCCGGCGTCGGTTTGCCTCGCAAAACGGTCAGTTTCAAGGCGGGACGGCTTACTCAAAGCTGGCAATCCATGAAACAATCATCAGAGAGACAGACTAGCTTCCACCACTCCACTTCACGCATGCTGAAACCAAACCAATCATTCACTCTCCTCGTCACGCTGGCCTTGGCGGCCTCGGCCGCCGTGGCCCGCGGTGCGCACCAGATGAGGTTGGTGGATGCGATGTCGGCGGCCCGGAGCGAGTCGGGGTTCTCGGCCCGCCCGAAGGCCCGGGTCAGGTCCCGTTCCGACACGATCCCGACGATCGCCTCGGTGGTGCCAACCGCCAGCGCTCCGGTCTCCATGGCCGCCAGCTTCTGGGCTACCTCCTGGAGGCGGGCGTCGGGTGAGATCCGGGCCACGGCCCGGGTCATCAGGGTCTGGACGGGGGTCTGGGGGCCGATCGCCCTCGGCTCTGCGCTGCTGTTGGCACTCATGGGTCAATCGTCGTGCTGGTGACGGCCGGGCCGACAGGGTCCCAAGACCCTCTTGCGCCGTATGGTTGCCGGGCGTCGCTCCCGCCTGAGCCGTCCCGGAGTCAGCCGCTCCAGGGGGTACAGCGGGGCGAAGGCCGCCAGGGTGAGCGGGTAGGGGAACACCACGAACATGGTGGCGGCGATGGCGGCGTGCAGCCCCCAGGTGCCAACCACCCACGCCGTGCGCAGCCGGGGCCACAGGGCCAGTGGCGCCCCCAGCTCCAGGGCGACGGTGGCCACCGCGGCCGGGGCCAGCAGCCAGGCTGCCCGATCCAGCACGAAGCGGGCCACCGGCGACGGGTCGGCCCCCAGCACCTCCAGCCGGGCGGCCGAGTAGGCGATGTGGTTGGCCAGGGTGTCGCCGTCGAGCCAGGCCAGACCGCCGATGCGGAGCTTGGCCACCCCGGCCAGCACATAGGTGACGACGGTGACGAGGGCGCACAGCCGCACCGGCCAGCCGTAGCGGGCACCGTAGCGAGCGCGGTGGGCTGAGGGCCCCGGGGCGAGGGCCAGATCGTCGGCGGCGGGGGAGCAGGCCACGATCAGCACGTGGAGCATGAGGAGGTTGTCGAAGTAGAGGAGCCGTCCCCACGACGAGCGGTAGGTGAGGACGACCAGGAG
>CADEEN010000398.1 GCA_902826345.1 uncultured Burkholderiales bacterium
TGCCGGCGAACACCGCATCGCCCTCGGCCTTGTCCACCGGCATGCTCTCGCCGGTCACCGGCGCCTGGTTGATGCTCGACTGGCCCGCTACGAGCACACCGTCCATCGGCACGCGCTCGCCGGGCTTCACGCGCACGACGGCATCGAGCGCCACCGCCGCGACGGGTTGACTGACCCAGGCGCCGTCGGCCTGGCGCACCGACGCTTCCTCCGGTGCCAGCGCCAACAGGCCTTTGATCGCATTGCGGGCGCGGTCCACCGCACGCGCCTCGATCGCCTCGGCAATGGCGTACAGCGCCATCACCATCGCCGCCTCCGGCCACTGGCCGATCAGGACGGCACCCGTGACGGCCACCGTCATCAGCGCGTTGATGTTCAGGCGGCCGTTGCGCAGTGCGGCCAGGCCTTTCTTGTACACGTCGAAGCCCGACAGCCAGATGGCCGTCGCGGCGACCGCCAGCCCGAAGGCCTTCCAGGGCAATGTTTGCGGTGCAAAGAAGCCCACCGCTTCAGCGGCCAGCGCCAATCCCAGCGCAAGCCCCAGGCGCTTCAAGCCAGCGCTGTCGATGTCGTGTTCGTGGTCGTGCCCGCTGTGACCGTGCTCGGCAACGGCCCCCGACGCAGGCTCGCTGCCGAGCGGTTGTGGATCGAAGCCTGACTTGCGAATGGCGGCCACGGCCTGTTCGATGGCCGCCATCGGGGCGTCGATCGCGATCGTCCGCGGCCCGAGCTGGATGTTCATCGCGCGGATGTCGGCGACGCCCGCCACGGCGCGGCGGATCTCCGATTCCTCGCTCGCGCAGTCCATGTTGGCAATGCGAAATCGCTGCCAGCCGTCGGCCGGTGTGAGGGTGGGTGCTGTGTTCATGCCCGCATTGCAAAGCCTGTAGTGACTGTAGAGTCAAGCCCTGTTCACCGAAGGGGGCATCCGATGCGCATTGGCGATCTGGCGACAGTCACCGGCGTCCCTGTCGAGACCATCCGCTTCTACGAGCGCGAGGGGCTTGTGCCGAAGGCGCGACGTGCCGACAACAACTACCGCGTCTACGGCGCGGCGCACGCCGAGCGCCTGGGCTTCATTCGCCACTGCCGCAACCTGGACATGACACTCGACGAGGTCCGTGCGCTGTTGCGCCTGCGCGAGCAGCCGGCGCGCGACTGCGCCGAGGTCGACACGATGCTCGACGAACACATCGGCCACGTGAAGCAACGCATCCGCGAACTTCGAGCGCTGGAGAGAGATCTGAAGGTGCTGCGCGAGCGCTGCGCGGGGACGCATGCGATCGACGACTGCGGCATCCTCAGCGGTCTCGATGCCGCAGCATCCAGACCCCGCAACGCAGGTCCGAGAAGACACGTTCGCGGCGCGCATTGACGGCGCCGCCGGAGGAGTCGGCATCTAGGCATCCTTCTGGTCTCACGACAGAAGCGATGACGATGGCGGCTTCGGGTCGGTCAGGTGCTCAGCAAACCGTTCGCAGCGCCGCCGTCGCATCGCGCGACAGTGGCAACCGCGATCGGTCGGGCCGCTCGGGGCCGGCGGGAATATGCGACAAATAGTGAGGCGACGATGCGCCGAGCAGGCCGGCACTTGGAACGATCGGCGCGCCCAATGGCGCCATCGTCAATGTCACTGATGCGCCGAAGTGGCAAGTCTCGCAATCGGCGTGAAAGGCACCCGACGTGTCGGCACCATCAGCCAAGGCCGCGTCGCCGCCCTTGCCGGGCTCGTGCACATGCTCGTGATGCCCGATGTGTTGGGCGCCTGCAACCGAGGACTCGTGTCCGCAGTACACCGCGGCCCCAGCCCATGCAAGCTGGAGGGGGACCACGGCGAGCAGCAGGACGATCAACCAATGACGCATTGCTGGAAATTCTAGCGCCGCCCTCGCCCTCCGGCGGCGACGTGGTCTCTGCTGGCTGCGTCGAAGGGCACAGCGCGTCTGAGCGGGATGAGCCAGTCGCAAGCGATCGCGCAGGGGCCGATTGAGCACAATCCATCGATGAGTTCCTTGAAGACCATCGCTCTCTTCGTGGCCACGGCGCTCGCCGAAATCGTCGGTTGCTACTTGCCGTACCTGTGGTTGAAGCAGGGAAAGTCGGCGTGGCTGGTGGTCCCCGCCGCAGCGAGCCTTGCGCTGTTCGTGTGGTTGCTGACCCTCCATCCGACGGCCGCAGGTCGGATCTACGCCGCCTACGGCGGGGTCTACGTGGGTGTGGCCATCGTGTGGCTTTGGGCAATAGACAAGGTTCAACCCACTGTGACCGATTGGGTAGGCGTTGCCGTGTGCTTTGCCGGGATGGCCATCATCATGTTTGGGCCCAGGGTGTCCACGACATAGCCGTAGCTGCATTGCGGGCGCGACCGCTCATGTTCGCCGGTGCTCCTTACCTGCACGCCCCTTGACGGCCGTAAACGTTGCCTCAACCGTTCGCCGTCGCCCTCACCTCACCGATCGACGTCACCCCCGCCAGCACCTTGTCGATGCCGTCCTGGCGCAGCGTTTTCATGCCGTCGTGCATCGCCTGTTGCTGCAGTTGCTCGGCGCGCGCCGTCGTCTGGATCAGGCGGCGCAACTCGCGCGTGACCGTCATCAGTTCGTGCAGCGCGGCGCGGCCGCGCAGGCCGGTGCCTTCGCACGATGAACACCCTTTGCTCTCCCAGTGCATCAACTGCGTTCCGTGACGCACTCGCCATTCGGCGAGCACGGCGTCTTTCGACGGCGCTGCGCTTTCGGGGAAGACATGCAGCCAGTCGTGCAGCAACTCGCCGATCTCGTCGTTTGTGGCGTTGCGCGCCACGCGGCATTGCGGGCACAGCCGCCGCACCAGGCGCTGCGCCAGCACGGCCAGCAGCGAGTCGCCGAAGTTGAACGGGTCCATGCCCATGTCGAGCAGCCGCGTCACCGTCTCCGGCGCGCTGTTGGTGTGCAGCGTGCTCATCACCAGGTGGCCGGTGAGCGACGCTTCGACGGCGGTCTGCGCCGTTTCCTTGTCGCGGATCTCGCCGACCATGATCACGTCCGGGTCGGCGCGCAGGAAGGAGCGCAGCGCCTTGGCAAAGGTCCATTCGATCTTCGGATTGACCTGCACCTGGCGCAGCCCGGCCTGGGTGATTTCCACCGGGTCTTCGGCCGTCCAGATCTTGCGTTGCGCGGTGTTCAGGTGCGCCAGCGCCGAGTGCAATGTCGTCGTCTTGCCCGAGCCGGTGGGGCCGACGCACAGCACCATGCCGTAGGGACGCTCGATGGCGGCCTTCAGGCGCTGGTAGTTGCCGTGCTCGCCGTCGGACAGGCCGATCTGCTCCATCGGCAGCGCGCGCGCGTTGGCCAAGAGGCGCATGACCACGTCTTCGAGGCCGTTGGCGGTGGGGATGGTGGCCACGCGCAGCTCGAGCTTGTGCTGCGGCGAGAACTTGGCGAAGTTGATCTTGCCGTCCTGCGGCTTGCGGCGCTCGCTGATGTCGAGGTCGCACATGATCTTGATGCGCGCGACGATGGCGGCGCGGTAGGTGTGCGGCAGTTCGAGGTAGGCCTTCAACACGCCGTCCTTGCGAAAGCGGACGCGCACCTTTTCGCGCCCGGGCATGGTTTCGATGTGGATGTCGGAGATGCCCTGCGCCTGCGCGTCGACGATCATCGTGTGCACCAGGCGCACGAGCGAGTTGTCGCTCTGCTCGATGGCCTGCTCGTCGGCGTTGTCGCGCTGCGCGCTGTGGTGCTGCTGCTCCAGGGTTTCGAGCAGCTTGCTGGCATCGACCGTCTCGAACGGAATGTTCTCTTCGAGCGCCAGCGGGATGTTGTTGGCCCACGGGTCGTCGCCGAAGCGCTGGTAGGTGGTGGCGATGGCCGCGGGCAGCGCGTCGGCCGGCGCCAGCGCCGGCACGAGCTTCAATTGCGTGACGAACTCGATCTCGTCGACATCGGCGCGGCGCGACGGGTCGGCCATGGCGACGACGAGCTGGCCGCCGCGCAGCAGCAGCGGCATGACGTGCAGGCGGCGCGCGATGGCGTAGGGCAGCGCGCGCACCGCGTCGGGCTCGACCGGAAAGGCTTTGGCATCGACCACCGGGTAGCCCATCTTGCGCGCCAGCGCGTGCTGCAGATCGTGACGCGAGACATGGCCGGCGCGCAC
>CADEEN010000399.1 GCA_902826345.1 uncultured Burkholderiales bacterium
CCGCTCGCCGTCACCGGCGCCAGCGTCGCCGCGGCGCTCGGCGCCGTCGTCGTCAATGCCGACGGCACGCTGACCTTCACCGCCGCGCCCGGCGTCACCGGCGCCGTGGTCGTCAGCTACACGATCAGCGATCCGAGCGGCGCCACGGCCAGCGCGACGCTGACCGTCAACGTCGCCGCGACGCCGAGCGTCAGCGTCGATGCACCCGCGCTGACCAACGACCGCACGCCGACGCTCACCGGCAGCAGCAACCTGGCGCCGGGCTCGGCCGTGACGCTTGCCGTCACCGACGCGCTCGGCGCCGTGCAGACGTTCAGCACCACCGTGCGGCCCGACGGCACGTACAGCGTCGATGTGCCGACGCCGCTCGCCGAAGGCCCGTACAGCGCCGTTGCCACCGTCAACGGCCCCGGCGGCACGACGGCGACGGCCAACGACAACGGCGTCGTCGACATCACGCCGCCGGTCATCACCGTCGATGCGCCGGCGCTGACCAACGACAGCACGCCGCCGCTGGCCGGCAGCACCGATCTGCCCGCAGGCTCGACGATCACGCTCACCGTGACCGGCGCGAACGGCGTCGCGCAACTGTTCACGACGACGGTGCAAGCCGGCGGCGTGTTCAGCATCGACGTGCCCGCCGCGCTCGTCAGCGGCCCGTTCAACGTGGTCGCCAGCGGCACCGACGCCGCCGGCAACAGCGCCAGCGCCAGCGACAACGGCGTCGTCGATGCCGTGCCGCCGACGATCACCGTCGATGCGCCGGCGCTGACCAACGACACGACGCCCGCCCTCACCGGCACCACCGACCTGCCTGCCGGCTCGGCGATCACCCTCACCGTCACCGGCGCCAACGGCGCGGTGCAGACCTTCACGACCCTGGTGCAAGCCGGCGGCGTGTACGGCGTCGATGTGCCGGCCGCGCTGGTCGAAGGCAACTTCAGCGTCGTTGCCAGCGGCACAGACGCCGCCGGCAACACGGCCACCGCGAGCGACAGCGGTGTCATCGACATCACGCCGCCGACGGTCACCGTCGATGCGCCGACGCTGACCAACGACACGACGCCGCCGCTCACCGGCACGACGAACCTGCCGGCGGGCTCGACCGTCACGCTCACCGTCACCGGCGCCAACGGCGCGGTGCAGGCCTTCACCACCGTCGTGCAGAGCGGCGCCACGTTCAGCGTCGATGTGCCCGCGGCACTCGTGCAAGGAAACTTCAGCGTCACCGCGACGGCCACCGACGCCGCCGGCAACAGCGCCACCGCCAGCGACGGCGGCGTTATCGACACGACCCCGCCCGCCGCCTCGCTGACGATCGACCCGGTCACGGCCGACAACATCGTCAACGCCGGCGAAGCCACCGGCAACATCACGCTCACCGGCACGGTGGGCGGCGACGTGCGCGTCGGCGACACCGTCACGCTCGTCGTCAACGGCGTCGACTACAGCGGCCTCGTGCTCGTCGGCAACACCTTCGCGATCGCCGTGCCCGGCAGCGCGATCCTCGCCGACGCCGACCGCCGCATCGACGGCAACGTCACCACCACCGACGCGGCCGGCAACAGCGCGACGGCCACGGCGCAACGCCCGTACTTCGTCAACAGTGCGCCGATCGCCGTCAACGACACGCTGTCGATCGGCGAAGACACCGCGTCGGCCGGCAGCGACGTCACCCCCGGCACGCCGGCGCAGGACCGCGACGCCGACGGCGACACGCTGAACGTGATCGGCGTGGCCACCGGCGTGCAGCCCTCGGCCAGCGGCAACGTCAACACGCCGCTCACCGGCGCCTGGGGCACGCTGCTGCTCGACGCCTTCGGCGCCTACACCTACGCACCGTCGGCCGCGGCGCAAGCGCTCGACCCCGGCGAAACCGTCAGCGACACCTTCACCTACAGCATCGAAGACGGCCGCGGCGGCAGCGCGACTGCCACGCTGACGATCAGCGTCGTCGGCGCCGATGACCCGACGACGATCAGCGGCGTCTTCATCGGCACCGTCACCGAAGACGCCGTCGCCACTGCCAGCGGCACGCTGACGAACAACGACCCGGACGTCGGCACGCGCGCCTTCGTCGCGCAGACCAACAGCGCCGGCACCTACGGCGCGTTCTCGATCGACGCGGCCGGCACGTGGAGCTACACGCTGACCAACGCCGCCGCCAACGTGCAGGCGCTGGCGCAGGGCCAGAGCGTCAGCGAGACCTTCATCGTCGCCACCGACGACGGCACCACGGCGAGCATCACCGTCACCGTCAACGGCGCGAACGACGCGCCGGTCGTCTCTTCGACTGCCATCAACGCCGTCGAAGAAGGCGCCGCGGTCGGCCTCGGCCTGGCCGTGCCGAGCGACATCGACAACCGCAGCGTGCGCGCGATCACCGTCAGCGGCCTGCCGACGATCGGCTTGGTGCAACTGGCCGACGGCCCGCCGGTCGTCAACGGCGCCACCCTCAGCGCGACGCAGCTCACCGGCCTGCGTTACCTGCCGCCGGCCGACTACAGCGGCGCGCCGGTCGGCGCGTTCGCCTACACGGTCAGCGACGGCATCACGTCGGTCGCCGGCGGCACGACGATCAACGTCGCCGCGGTCAACGACCGCCCGGTCGCGATCGACACCAGCGCCAGCGGCTTCGAAGACACGAGCACGCGCATCGCCGTCGCGCCCGCGGGCAGCGACGTCGATGGCACCGTCGTCAGCTACACGCTGGCCAGCATCCCCGCCAACGGCTTGCTCTATGCAACGGCCAGCGGCGGCTCGCCGCTGGCCATCGGCGCCATCGTCAGCGGCCCGGTGTACTTCCAGCCGAACGCCAACTTCAACGGCAGCGTCAGCTTCAACTACACCGCCACCGACAACGGCGGCGCGGTCTCGGCCAACACCGCCACGGCGACCATCGTCGTCGCCCCGGTCAACGACGCGCCGACGCTCGCCGGCGTCGTCGCCACCTTCAACTACAACGAAGGCAGCACGCCGACCATCCTGCGCACCGTCATCGACGGCAGCGTGGTGCTGGCCGACATCGACTCGCCCAACTTCGGCGGCGGCTCGGTCACGGTGGCCATCGGCAATGTCGTCGCCGCCGAAGACCTGCTCGGCGTGCGCAACCAGGGCACGGGCAACGGGCAGATCAGCGTCACCACCAGCGGCGGCATCACGACCGTCAGCTACAACCCCGCGGGCACCGACCCGCTGGTGGCCATCGGCACCTTGTCCGGCGGCAGCGCCGGCGCGCCGCTCGTCATCACGCTCAATGCCAACGCCAGCGTCGCCGCGGTCGATGCGCTGCTGCAGAACATCACCTACGGCAACGCCTCGCAACTGCCGACGACGACGCCACGCAGTCTCACCATCACCGTCGTCGATGGCGACGGCACCACCAACGGCGGCGCCGACACGGCGAGCACCAACGTCACCGTCAACGTCACGCGCGTCAACGACGCGCCGCTGTTCACGGCGTTGAACGGCGGCGTCGTCAACACCAGCGAAGGCGCCGCGCCGGTGCTGCTCGACAGCAATGCCACGGTCAACGACCCCGAGCTCGGCAGCGGCTTCGTCGGCGCGATCAACAACATGGGCGGTGCGGTGCTCACGCTCGCGCGCGTCGGCGGCGCCAACGCGCAGGACCAGTTCAGCGCCAGCGGCGGCACGCTCGTGCTCGCCGGCGGCAACGTCGTGCTCGGCGGCAACACCGTCGGCAGCTACGACGCCGCCGCGCTGGCCAACGGCAGCTTGCAGATCACGTTTGCCGGCGGCACCACGCAGGCCGACGCGACGAGCGTGCTGCGCCAGATCCGCTACGTCAACACGAGCGACGCGCCTCCCGCCTCGGTGGCCATCGGCTACACGATCAACGACGGCAACACCGGCGCGCAAGGCACCGGCGGCGCACGCACCGGCACGGCCACCGTCACGGTCAACATCGCCCCCGTCAACGACGCGCCACTGGCCGCCAACGACAGCGAAACCACGTCCGAGAACACGCTGCTCACCGCGAGCGTGCCGCCCGCCACGGACGCCGACGGCACGATCGTCGGCTACACGCTCGTGGCCGGCGTTGGCGCCGGCAACGGCACGCTCGCTTTCAACAGCGACGGCACGTTCAGCTTCGATCCGGGCAGCGGCTTC
>CADEEN010000400.1 GCA_902826345.1 uncultured Burkholderiales bacterium
TGCTCGTCTCGCCGGCCCACGTACCCCGGCGCTCGCTGCACACAGCGCACGGCCGCGCGGCGTTGTTGCACGCCGTGGCACACATCGAGTTCAACGCCATCAACCTGGCACTCGATGCGATCTGGCGCTTCGCCGGCATGCCCGACAGGTACTACCGCGACTGGGCGCGCGTCGCGGCGGAGGAAGCGTTGCACTTCAGCCTGCTCTGTGATCACCTGGCGTCACTCGGACACGCCTATGGCGACTTCGACGCGCACGACGGCCTGTGGACGATGGTCGAGAAGACCCGTCACGACATCACGGCGCGCATGGCGCTCGTGCCGCGCACGCTCGAAGCGCGCGGGCTCGATGCCACGCCGCCGATGCAGGCCAAGCTCGCGCAGGCGGGGGACCATCGCGCAGTGCAAATTCTCGACGTCATCCTGCGCGACGAGGTCGGCCATGTCGCGATCGGCAACCGCTGGTACCGCTGGCTGTGCGCGCGCGATGGGCACGATCCGATCGCGCACTTCGAGCAGTTGCTCGTCACGCACCACGCGCCGCGGCCGAAGCCGCCGTTCAACCTCGATGCCCGACAGCGCGCCGGCTTTGATGACGAAGAACTTGCGCGACTGGCAGCGACGAGAACAAGTCCGTAGTCAGACCCGCGGGCCATGCGCATAAACTGCGTCACTTCAAAGACTGCCACGGACGCAAAGCCACCATGCGCATCACCACCCGCCACTTCATCAAGACCAGCGGCCTGTTTGCCGCTGCCCTGCTGCTGGCCGCCTGCGGCAAAAAGGAGCCGCCGCCGCCGGCGCCCGCGGCTGCGGCGCCCGCACCGGCTGCGGCACCGGCGCCGCCACCGGCCAAGGTCTACGTCGTCGGCACCGACGCCGCGTACGCGCCGTTCGAAAGCCAGAACGAAAAGGGCGAGATCGTCGGCTTCACCATCGACGTGGTCAACGCGGCGGCCGCGAAAGCCGGCATCCAGGTCAAGTTCGTCAACACGCCGTGGGAAGGCATCTTCAACGCGCTCGGCCAGGGCGACCGCGACATGATCGCCTCGTCGGTGACGATCACCGACGAGCGCAAGCAGACGATGGACTTCACCAACCCGTACTTCGACGCGGTGCAACTGATCGCCGTCAAGGAGAACAGCAAGCTCGCCAAGTTCGCCGACTTGAAGAAGGCCAAGGTCGGCGTGCAGACCGGCACCACCGGCGACGAGGCGGTGACCAAGCTGCTCGGCAAGACGAGCACCAACATCAAGCGCTTCGAGTCCACGCCGCTGGCGCTGAAGGAATTGGAAGCCGGCGGCGTCGATGCCGTCGTCGCCGACAACGGCGTCGTCATCCACTACGTCGCCAACAACCCGGGCGGCAAGTTCAAGATGGTCAGCGACAAGGAGTTCGTGCCCGAGCAGTACGGCTTCGCGGTGAAGAAGGGCAACGCCGAGTTGCTCGGCAAGATGAACGAAGGCATCGCCGGCATCAAGGCCGACGGCTCGTACAACACCATCTTCAAGAAGCACTTCGGCGTCGAGCCGGCGGCGCCGATGGCGGCTGCCGCGCCCGCACCCGCCGCGTCGAAGTGAACTGACAAGGAGCACCGGCCATGGGTCTGCGTTGGGAGATCCTGGCCGGCTACGGGCCGCTGTTCCTCGCCGGCCTGTGGATGACGATCCAGCTGACGCTGATCGCCCTCACCGCCGGCTTGGCCCTGGGCGTGCTGCTCGGCCTCGTCAGCAGCTCGCACGACGCGCCGCAGCCGCACAACCCGCTGCTGGCGTGGCTGCTGAAGATCACGCGCTGGATCACGGCCGCGTACGTCACCTTCTTTCGCGGCACGCCGCTGTTCGTGCAGATCCTGCTCGTGCACTTCGCGCTGATGCCGGCGCTGATCCACCCGGACGGCGGCCTGCTGATGAGCGGCGACACGGCACGCACGTTCAGGCAGGAGCACGGTGCGTTCTTCTCCGGCGCGCTGGCGTTGACCTTGAACGCCGGCGCCTACATCAGCGAGATCTTTCGCGCCGGCATCCAGAGCATCGCCCGCGGCCAGACGCAGGCCGGCTACAGCCTGGGGCTGACGCACGCGCAGACGATGAAGCAGATCGTGCTGCCGCAAGCCTTCCGCCGCATGGTGCCGGCGCTGGTCAACGAAGGCATCACGCTGATCAAGGACTCGTCGCTGGTGTCGGCGATCGGCTTGGCCGAACTCGCGCTCGCGGCGCGCACCGTGGCCGGCGCGTACTCGCGCTATTGGGAACCGTACCTGCTGATCTCGGCCGTGTACCTGGTGCTGTCGCTCACGCTGGCGATGCTCGCCAAGCGGCTGGAAGCGCCGGCGCATCTGAGGGGGCGCTGAGCGCTTTAGAGCGGGGGCGGAACAGGCCCGGCGTGACGGGTAGCGCTACCATCGCCAACGGCCAGCGGAGAAAACCATGCCGGAACTCGATCGCATCACACAACAGCCCGATGTCATGGGCGGCAAGGCTTGCATTCGCGGCATGCGCGTGACTGTCGGCATGCTCGTCGGCCAGATCGGCGCAGGACGAAGCGTAGACGAGGTGCTTGCCGACTTTCCCTACATCGAGCGCGAGGATGTGATGCAGGCCCTGCGCTACGCCGCGTGGTTGGCAGAACAACGTGAGGTCCAGATCGCCGGCATCCGATGAAGGTGCTGGTGGACATGAACCTGTCGCCGCGTTGGGTCGGCGTGCTGACCAGCGCTGGTATCGATGCAGCACATTGGTCAACAGTCGGCCGCACAACGCGCCTGATCGCCAGATCATGGCGCACGCGCTGGCCCATGACTTCGTCGTGCTGACGCACGACCTGGACTTCAGCGCCATCCTCGCAGCCACCCAGGGCAAGAAGCCCAGCGTGGTTCAGCTAAGGGCAGATGACACGAGCCCGGACGTGATCGGCGATGCGGTGCTGGCTGCGATAGCGCAGATGGACGCTGAACTGCGGGACGGCGCACTGCTGACCGTCGAGCCAGGTCGAACACGCTTGAGAGTGCTGCCGTTGCGCCGCGGTTGACGGCGCGGCCGCTCGATGCTCATGCGATCCAGCCCTTGATCCGCCGCCCCAGCGCCTCGCGGCTGATGCCGTAGCGCTCGTGCAGCGTCGGCAGCGCGCCGGCGTCGAGAAAGGCGTCGGGCAAGCCGGCGAGCTCGAATCCGGCGGGTTGCACGCGATGGCGCAGCAGCGCACTCGCCACCGCTTCGCCGAGGCCGCCGACGACCGAATGGTTCTCGGCGACGACGACCAGCCGCGGCTTGGCCTTGACTGCGGCAACGATCGTCGCTTCGTCGAGCGGCTTGATCGTCGGGCAGTGCAGCACCGCGACGCCGAGCTTGTCGGCCTGCAGGTCCTTGGCCGCTTCGAGCGCGCGCATCGTCATGAAGCCGCTCGAGATCACCAGCACGTCGGCGCCGTGGCGCAGCAGCTTGGCCTTGCCGAGCTCGAAGGTGTAGTCATACTCGTCGAGCACCAGCGGCACCTGGCCGCGCAGCAAGCGCATGTAGACGGGGCCCTGGTGCGCGGCGATCTGCGGCACGGCCTGCTCGATGTCGAGCGCGTCGCACGGATCGACGATCACGAGGCCCGGCACGCCGCGCATCAACGCGATGTCTTCGATCGCGGCATGGCTCGGGCCGTAGCCGGTGGTCAGGCCCGGCAGCGCGCAGCAGATCTTGACGTTCAGGTTTTCCTCGGCGATCACCTGGTGCACGAAGTCGAACGCGCGGCGCGTGCCGAACGCGGCGTAGGTGGTGGCGAAGGGAACAAAACCTTCCTTGGCCATGCCGCCGGCCGCGGCCATCAGCAGCTGCTCGGCCATGCCCATCTGGAAAAAGCGTTCGGGATACGCCTGCGCGAACAGGTGCAGGTCGGTGTACTTGGCGAGGTCGGCGGTCAGGCCGACGATCTGCGGCTTTTCGGCCGCGTATTCGACGAGTGCCTTGCCGAACGGCGCGGCCTTGACGCGCTGGTCGTCGCCGGCGATCGACGCGATCATCGCCGACGTGGTCAGTCGCGGCTTCGTTGTCGTCGTGGTGTTCATGCCTTGGCTCCTTGATCAAGGACATCGAGCGCATGCTGCCCCTCGGGCGGATCGACGCGGATGAAGTGGTTCT
>CADEEN010000401.1 GCA_902826345.1 uncultured Burkholderiales bacterium
GGCAGCTTCTCGAAGATCGAATCGGAAGAAGCGGCCTGGAACAGCGGCAAGGAGTACGAGCACGGCAACTCGGGCTACCGCCCGGGCATCAAGGGCGGCTATTTCCCGGTGCCGCCGGTCGACAGCTTCCAGGACATGCGCTCCGAGATGTGCCTGCTGCTCGAGCAACTCGGCATTCCGGTCGAAGTGCATCACCATGAAGTGGCGACAGCCGGCCAGATGGAGCTCGGCACCAAGTTCAGCACGCTGGTGCAGCGCGCCGACTGGCTGCAGTTGCAGAAGTACGTGATCCACAACGTGGCTCATGCCTACGGCAAGACCGCCACCTTCATGCCCAAGCCGATCGTCGGCGACAACGGCAGCGGCATGCACGTGCACCAGTCGGTCTGGAAGGACGGCAAGAACCTGTTCGCCGGCGACGGCTATGCCGGCCTGTCGGAGTTCGCGCTGTACTACATCGGCGGCATCATCAAGCACGCGCGGGCATTGAACGCCATCACGAATCCGGGCACCAACAGCTACAAGCGCCTGGTGCCGGGCTTCGAGGCGCCGGTCAAGCTGGCCTATTCGTCGAAGAACCGCTCGGCTTCGATCCGCATTCCGTATGTGGCGAACCCGAAAGGCCGCCGCATCGAGGCGCGATTCCCGGACCCGCTGTGCAACCCCTACCTCGGCTTCTCGGCGCTGCTGATGGCCGGCCTCGACGGCGTGGAAAACAAGATCCACCCGGGCGAAGCTGCGACGAAGGATCTGTACCACCTGCCGCCGGAAGAAGACGCGAAGATTCCGACCGTGTGCCACAGCCTGGACCAGGCGCTCGACTACCTCGACAAGGGCCGCGCCTTCCTCACCAAGGGCGGTGTCTTCACCGACGCCTACCTCGACGCCTACATCGACTTGAAGATGCAGGAGGTGACGCGTTTTCGCATGACGACGCACCCGGTCGAGTTCGACATGTACTACTCGCTGTGATCCGAGCAGGCGGTCACGAAATGACGGGGGCGGCTGCGGCCGCCCTTTTTCTTGCGTGCACCGCGCTGGAGGACAATGCGTTGCATGTCGATGCGCCTGCTTGCCGCCGTCCTGATCCTCGGCCCCTTGTTCAGTGCGTGGGCTCAAGGGCCCACGGTCTATCGCTGCCCCGGCCCGCCGGTGCTCTACACCAGCGAGATCTCCGACAAGGAAGCCAAGGAGCGCGGCTGCCGCACGATCGAAAACGCGCCGATCACCGTCGTCTCGCCGCCCAAGCGCGCGCCCGTGCAGGCCGCCGGCAACGGCGCGCCGCGCTCCGAGGGCAGCAAGGTCGATGGCAAGGAGCAGCGCGCGCGCGACAGCGATGCGAGAGCCATCCTCGAAGCCGAGTTGAAGCGCGAGGAAGAAGCGCTGGCGACGTTGCAGAAGGCATTCAACAACGGCGAACCCGAGCGCCAGGGCGACGAGCGCAACTACCAGCGCTACCTCGACCGCGTCGAGGAGATGCGCAGCGCGCTGGCGCGCAAGCAGGCCGACGTGGCCGCGCTGCGGCGCGAACTGGCCAAGCTGCCGGCGCCGCAATAGCGTTCGACACAACGTCCGGAGTCCCTCGGCCGTGATCGGCCGCGAGCCCGCCGGCGCAGCAGCGTCCAGCGCGTGGTCGGCCTTCGACCTGCTGGCCACGCTGGTGGCCGTGGTGTCACCCGACGGCCGCGTGCTGCACGCCAACGCCAGCTTCGAGAACCTACTCGGCGTGCCGCGCCGCGCCCTGCTCGCCACGCTGCTGACCGACTGGCTCGCCGACCCGATGCCGTTGCAGGAGACGCTGGTGGCGGTGGTGGCCAACCGCATCGCCACCGGCCGCTTCGAAGCGCTGTTGAAGCATCCGGGCGGCGCCGCGCCCGAGCTGCTGCCGGTGCATGTCATCGTCAACCAAACCGACAGCAGCGAGCGCGTGCTCGTCGAGATGATCGAGATCGAGCAGCAGACCAAGCAGGACCGCGAGGAGCGTGCGGCCACACAGGCCGAGGCCAACAAGGAGCTGGTGCGCAACCTGGCGCACGAGATCAAGAACCCGCTCGGCGGCATCCGCGGCGCGGCGCAGCTGCTGGAGATGGAGTTGGAAGGCAAGCGCGACCTCACCGAGTACACGCAGGTCATCATTGCCGAGGCCGACCGTCTGCAGGCGCTGGTCGATCGCCTGCTGGCGCCGCACCGCCACGCGCATGTCGTGGCCGATGTGAACATCCACGAGGTCTGCGAGCGTGTGCGTGCGCTGCTGGCGGCGGAGTACCCGCGCGGCATCGCCTTCAAGCGCGACTACGACACCTCGATCCCCGAGTTCCGCGGCGACCGCGAGCAGTTGATCCAGGCCACGCTGAACATCGCGCGCAACGCCTGCGAGGCGATGGCCGAGCGCATCGCCGCCGGCGACGCCGCGCTCGAATTGCGCACGCGCATCGCACGTCAGGTCACCATCGGTAAGCAGCGCTGGCGACTGGCACTCGAATTGCATATCCAGGACAACGGGCCCGGCGTGCCCGAGTCGATTCGAGAGCGCATCTTCTATCCGCTGGTGACGGGGCGCGAGGGCGGATCGGGTCTGGGGCTCACGCTGGCGCAGACATTCGTGCAGCAACACCAGGGTACGATCGAATGCGACAGCGCGCCGGGCCGCACCGTGTTCACGGTCCTGATTCCTTTGCCGTAGGAAGCGCATGAAAGACATCTGGGTCGTCGACGACGATCAATCCATCCGCTTCGTGCTCGAACGCGCATTGGCGCGCGAGCAGTTCGCGGTGCGCAGTTTCTCCAACGCGCGCGACGTGCTCGGTGCCTTGGCCGACGACGAGCCGCAGGTGCTGGTCAGCGACATCCGCATGCCCGGCGGCTCGGGGCTCGATCTGCTGGCCAAGATCAAGGCGCAGCACCCGGGGCTGCCGGTGATCGTGATGACGGCGTATTCCGATCTCGACAGTGCGGTGAGCGCGTTCCAAGGCGGCGCCTTCGAGTACCTGGCCAAGCCGTTCGACGTGCCGAAGGCTGTGGAGCTGATCCGCCGCGCCGTCGAAGAGAGCCTGCGCGAAGCGGTGGCTGCCGATCGCCTGGCCGAGACGCCGGAGATCCTCGGTCAGGCGCCGGCGATGCAGGATCTGTTTCGCGCCATCGGCCGCTTGAGTCAAAGCCAGGTCACCGTGCTCGTCACCGGTGAGAGCGGCAGCGGCAAGGAGCTCGTCGCGCAGGCGCTGCACAAGCACAGCCCGCGCGCCAACGGCCCGTTCGTTGCCATCAACACCGCGGCGATCCCGAAGGATCTGCTCGAGAGCGAACTCTTCGGCCACGAGCGCGGCGCTTTCACCGGCGCGCAGACGATGCGCCGCGGCCGCTTCGAACAAGGCGAGGGCGGCACGCTGTTCCTGGATGAGATCGGCGACATGCCGTTCGACTTGCAGACGCGGCTGCTGCGTGTTCTGTCCGACGGCCAGTTCTACCGCGTCGGCGGGCATCAGCCGCTGAAGGCCAACGTGCGCGTCATCGCCGCCACGCACCAGAACTTGGAGCAGCGCGTGCGCGACGGCGCGTTCCGAGAAGACCTGTTTCACCGCTTGAATGTCATTCGCCTGCGCCTGCCGCCGCTGCGCGAGCGGCGCGACGACATCGCCATGCTGACGCGGCAGTTCCTGCAGAAGAGCGCGAAGGAACTTGGCGTCGAAGCCAAGCGTCTGTCCGAAGGCGCGCAAGCGCGCATCAGCGCTTTCGACTTTCCCGGCAACGTGCGCCAGTTGGAGAACCTGTGCCATTGGCTGACGGTGATGGCGCCGACGCAGGTGATCGACGTCAAGGACCTGCCGCCCGAGTTCACCGAGGCTGACGTGCCCGCTGTCGCTGCCGAAGCACCGGCCGCTGCGCGCAGCGCTGCCGAACCAGCTGCGGTTGTCGCTGCGCCTGCCGCAGCGCCGGCGCAAGCCGGCGGCGGCTGGCTGGCCGACCTCGAGCGCGAAGCCCGCGCGCTGCTCGACGCCGGCGCGCCCGAAGTCTGGGACACGCTGACGCGTCGCTTCGAGGCGCAGATGATCGTCACCGCGCTGTCGACCACGCGCGGCCGGCGTATCGAAGCCGCGCAGAAGCTCGGCATCGGCCGCAACACGATCA
>CADEEN010000402.1 GCA_902826345.1 uncultured Burkholderiales bacterium
CAGCGGATGGATGGCCAGCGATGGCCACTGCGTGAACGTGATGAACCCACGCTTCACCGAATTTGCGCTGGCCTGCGCGCGCAACGACGCGAGCCAGTACAAGACCTACTGGACGCAAAACTTCGGCCGGCCCTGAGGGCGGGGCAACGCGTTGTCGGCCACTCGCTGATCGGTCGTTTCAGCGAGTCGCCGCCTGCGAGCCAGCAAGGTATAAGGCACTGTCAGCGCGGTCTCGCGCTTCTCGAGGAGACAGTGTCATGAAACGCCGCCAGTTCACCAGTCGTGTGATCGTCCTGCCCGCAAGCGCGCTGCCGGGGGCCGCGTTCGCCGGCCTGCTCAGTGAGAGTGATGCCGTGGCCGGCGTGCGCACGGCGCTGGAGCGCGGCGCGTCGTCGGCCGTGTCGTTGCTCGGCCGCAGCGATGGCTTCCTCGGCAACCCGAAGGTGCGCATCGAGCTGCCGGGATTCCTGAAGGACGCAGCCAAGTTGCTCAAGGCCACCGGCCAGGGCAAGCGCGTCGATGAGTTGGTGACGGCGATGAACCGCGCCGCAGAGGCCGCGGTCCCCGAGGCCAAGGCGATGCTGGTCAGTGCGGTCAAGGCGATGTCGGTCGAGGATGCGTCGAAGATCGTCAAGGGCGGCGAGACCTCGGTGACGCAGTTCTTTACCACGAAGACGCGCGAGCCGCTCGGCGGCAAGTTCCTGCCGATCATCGAGAAGGCCACGGAGAAGGTGGCGTTGGCGAAGAAGTACGACGCGCTGGCAGGCAAGGCCTCGGGTATGGGTCTGATGAAGAAGGAAGACGCCAACCTCAACGGCTACGTCACCGGCAAGGCGCTCGACGGCCTGTACTTCATGATCGGTGAAGAGGAAAAGAAAATCCGCAAAGACCCGATCGGCACCGGCAGCGCGATCCTGAAGAAGGTCTTCGGCTGAGTGCGCCGCCTGATCTGCGCGGGCCTTGCGCTGGCCGGCTGTACGCCGGCGCTCAACTGGCGCGAGTTGCGTCCCGAGGGCAGCCAGGCGCGGCTGATGCTGCCGTGCAAGCCTGCCAGCCATGCGCGGCAGGTGGCCATCGCTGGCGAGACGCTCGAGATGTCGATGTTCGCCTGCTCGGCGGGCGAGACGGTGTACGCGCTGTCGTTTGCCGATGTGAAGGACCCGGCGCGTGTCGGCGCGGCACTCGACGAGTTGGCGCGTGCGGCGCAATCGAATCTGCAGTCGCCGAGCGGCGCTGCCTCGGCACCGGCCAACGTGCCGGGCATGACGCCGCATGGGCAGTCGGTGCAATGGCGTCTGTCCGGGCGGCTGCCCGACGGCCGCGTGGTGCAGGAACAGGTGGTGCTGTTCAGCCACGGCACGCGCGTTTACCAGGCGACGATGCTCGGCGCGGCGCTGGACGCCGAGGCGCGAGACATGTTCTTCGGCGCTTTGCGCGTTGGCCCGTGAGCGTCGGCCCATGAGCGTCGACTCTTGAGCTTGTCTGCCTCCGGGGCGCCCACGCCGCCGCCGCTGATGACCGTGGCGCGCACGGCGGTGGCGATGTTCTTCGCCTTCGCTTTTGCGTACTTCCTGTCGGCCCTGCTGCGCGCCGTCACGGCCACGCTCGCCCCGGCTTTCAGCAGCGAACTAGGGCTGTCCTCGGGCGATTTGGGGTTGCTCGCCGGCGCCTACTTTCTCGGCTTTTCATTGACGCAGTTGCCGCTCGGGCAGGCGCTCGACCGCTTCGGCCCACGGCGCGTGCTGCTGGTGCTGCTGTCGGTGGCGGTGCTGGCGTGCGCAGCCTTCGCCGTGGCGAAGACGCTGGCGGGGTTGTGGCTGGCGCGGGCGCTGATCGGCGTCGGCGTGTCGGCCTGCCTGATGGCGCCGCTGACGGCCTACCGCCACCGCTTCGGTGAACTGGCGCAACTGCGCGCCAACTCGTGGATGCTGATGACCGGCTCGCTCGGCATGCTGGCCTCGACGCTGCCGGTGCAGTGGTTGCTGCCGATGCTCGGCTGGCGCGGTTTGTTCTGGTGGGTGGCGGGCCTGTTGCTGGCGGCGATGGCGCTGATCGTCTGGCTCGTGCCGCGCGACGAGGTTGCGCGACCGGCGGCGCCGCCACACACCGCGCCGGCGCCGCCCGGCTACGCGGCGATTTTTCGGCACCCGTATTTCGTGCGCCTGGCGCCGCTGGCGTTCGTCTTGTACGGCGGCTTGGTGGCCGTGCAGTCGCTGTGGGCGGGGCCTTGGCTGACCGTGGTGGCGGGGCTCACGCCGGGTGAAGCCGCGCAGGGCCTGTTCCTGATCAATCTGGCGATGCTGTTCGCATTCTTTACCTGGGGCATCGTCATGCCGCTGCTGCGCCGCCGTGGTGTCACGGTCAATGGGTTGATCGCGCTCGGCGTGCCGCTGCCGCTGGGCTTGCTCGCGCTGGCCGTTGCCATCGGCCCTTCGGCCGGTGCGGTGCTGTGGGCGCTGTGGTGCGTCTCGTGCACGGTCGTGTCGTTGAGCCAGCCGGCGCTGGCGCAGGCCTTTGCGCAGGAACTTGCCGGCCGTGCTTTGTCGGCCTTCAACCTGGTGATCTTCGCCGGTGTGTTTTGCGTGCAGTGGGGCATCGGCCTGGCCATCGACGGCTTGGTCTCGCGGGGTTGGAATCAGTCGGACGCGACTCGAGCGGCGTTTGCGCTGTTCGCCCTGTGTGCGGCGGCGTCATATGGCTGGTTCCTGCTGCGACGCGGTGAACGCGGATAATCGGTCGCGACTGTTCGCACACCATGGCCCGGCTGCTCATCATCGCTCATGCCCCGCTGGCTTCGGCACTCGCCGAGGTGGCCGCGCACACCTTCCCCGATTGCGCAACCCAACTGCAGGCGCTGGATGTGCCGCCGGACATGGCGCCCGAAGAAGCGCAGTCGCGCGCCGCGGCGCTGTTGCCGGCCGCCGAGTCGCAGGAGACGTTGATCCTGACCGATGTCTTCGGCGCCACGCCGTGCAATGCCGCGCAGCGTCTGGCCGATGGCGTTCACGTTCGTGTGGTGGCCGGCGTCAACGTGCCGATGCTGTGGCGCACGCTGTGCTACGCCAACGAGCCGCTCGACGGACTGGTGGCGCGTGCAATGGCCGGCGCTACGCAAGGCGTCATGCAGGCCAGCGCATCGCGGCCGCAACAACAGGCGCGCGGCGCCGGCCCCGAGGATGCAGAAGACCAACATCACCATCATCAATAAGCTGGGCCTGCACGCGCGGGCCTCGGCCAAGCTGACCAAGCTGGCCAGCAGCTTCGCCTGCGAGATTTTCATGAGCCGTAACGGTCGCCGCATCAACGCCAAGAGCATCATGGGCGTGATGATGCTGGCCGCGGGCATGGGCACGGAGGTGGAGGTCGAGACCGCGGGTGAGGATGAAGTCAAGGCGATGCAAGCGCTCGTCGCATTGATCAACGAGCGCTTCGGCGAAGGCGAATGAGGGCCACGCCGTGACCGTCCAGATCTTCGGCTTGGCGGTGGCCAAGGGCGTGGCCATCGGCCGCGCCGTGCTGGTGGCATCGGGTCGCGTCGACGTGGCGCACTACTTCATCGTCGCCGAGCAGGCGACCGAAGAAGTCGAGCGGCTGATCCGCGCCAGGGATGAAGTGTCGGCCGAGCTGGCGACGCTGCAACACGATCTGCCGAGCGACGCGCCCCATGAGCTGTCGGCCTTGCTCGACGTGCACCTGATGCTGTTGCAGGACGAGCACCTCGTGACTGCGGCAGCGCGCTGGGTGCACGAGCGGCACTACAACGCCGAGTGGGCGTTGTCCGCGCAGCTCGAAGTGCTGGCGCGGCAGTTCGACGAGATGGAGGACGAGTACCTGCGCGACCGCAAAGCCGATCTCGAACAGGTAACCGAGCGCGTGCTGGCGACGCTCAAGCGCCACAGCGGCGGCGACGCCGCGCGCATCGCGGCGCCGAAGCCGCAAGACTTCGGCGGCGAAGAGCCGCTGGTGCTGGTGGCAGGCGATATCTCACCCGCCGACATGATCCAGTTCAAGCGCAGCGTGTTCAAGGGCTTCGTTACCGACGTCGGCGGGCGCACGTCGCATACCGCGATCGTGGCGCGCAGTATGGACATCCCGGCGGTCGTCGGCGCCCGCGAGGCGA
>CADEEN010000403.1 GCA_902826345.1 uncultured Burkholderiales bacterium
CCGCGGGCTCGTTCCCTGCCCCGGTTCGCCTGGGCCCGCGCGCGGTGGGCTGGCGCTGGTCGGACCTGGATCAGTGGACCCGATCAAGGCCAGGTACGCACTAAGGCAACGCTGAAAAAGTCCCTCGCGGCGCGCGCATCTCTGCTTTGGGCGGCCTGCGGCGTTGCAAATCCTCGCGATACCTTCGGGTATCGCTGCGGTTTGCGCCTTGCAGTCCATCCCAAACCAGAGCGCGCGCATCCGCGGGGACTTCTTCAGCGTTGCCCTCTAACGCTGTCGCCGACCTCGTGGGGCTTCGCCAGCGTTTCGCGCATTTCGCGCGTTTCGCAATCCTGATAGACTGCCGCCCATGAAAACTGTTCGCAAATCAGCCGCAGCCGCTCGCGAGCCGGCACGTCCGACCCTGACAGTGAAGATCGATGTCGACCCACTCGTGGACGTGGTTCGTCGCCACGTCAAATTGTCGGCGCGCGCCACGCGTCTCATCGAAGGCGACTTCGCGAGGATGTTCCGCAACCCGGCGCTTCAAGGCGGCACGCAGCGACGTGTCACCGATCGCAGTGCCCGCACCGACGCCGTTCTCACGACGCAGGAAGCCGCTGACTTGGTCGGCGTTTCGCGCCCCTACCTCGTGGCCCGCATCGAGGCGGGAGACATCACACTGCACCAACAAGTGGGCAATCAGCGAAGGGTTCTCCAATCCTCCGTGGAAGCTTGGCATCGCCGCGAGCAGGCACGCCGCCGCCGCGCCATCGGCCAGCTCGGCGACGACCTCGACGGCGAAATCTTCTCCCGCTGACCTCTGTGATCCCGGTTGTCGCGGATGCCGACACTCTCTTCGGCGCGACCACGCGCGGCCTGCTGATCCATCTCGACTACCGCGGTCTCATCAGGCTGCACTGGAGCTCGCTGATCCTCGAGGAGTTGAGCCGCGCGCTGGTCGAGACGGGACGCAAACCCGATGCGAAGGCGGCGGCCAGGCACGAGCAACTGATGCGAGCGGCCCTGCCCCACGCCGAGGTTCCGGTGACGACGGTGCAGAAGCAGTTCCAGGCCGTGTCGGCTGGCATGCGGTCCGCGAAGGACATGCACGTCGCTGCATGCGCGCATGCGCTCATCGCCGGACGTTACTACCCGCAGAGCAAGGTCGTCAGCCTCGTCACGAACAACACCCGCGACTTCGGCGTTCGCCGCCTCGCAGCGGTCGGCATCGAGGTCACGCGCCCCGACGCCTTCCTGCTCGACTTGTTTCAACGCGAGCCTGACGGCGTGGCCGCCGCGTTCGCGGCGCTGCGGGCGACGCTGCGCTCTGAGCCATCCGCCGAGCGACTCCTTGATCGCCTGTGCGCCGACGGCCAAGCCAGAACCGCGGCGGCGATGCGCACGGCCAGTCGGCAAGGGCGCGCAACGCTCTGACCATCACCCGGTGGCAGCCACGGCCCCTCGCGTCCACCGCTGACGCGGCCCGCTTCAGCGCTCCCACTCCGGCCCGGCCCGCGTTCGTTCCACATGTGGCTCGACCCGTGGCGCCTCGCGCGCCGGCGCCCTGGCAGTTCTCAGCATCGGCATGTCCTTCACGAAGTCGATGATCTTCCGGGCCAGCTTGCGGTCGTCCAGGCTGTCGGAATGCGCCAGCGCCCAGCCAATGTGCTTCCATGCCTGAAGGGCGCCCTCGCGGCTGTGCCGTGCAGCGATGCCTGCCTTGCCGCTCGGTCGCCGAGACTGCAATCGATCTGTTTCCTTCGCCTTGACCTGCCACAACGAGTCCCGGTTGCGGAACTCGCCCCGCGTGGCCTGCCTTGTCGCCTCGACATCAACGCCCCGTTCGCGCAGCCGCTCGGCGAAGACCTCACGCCAACGCTGCAGGTCGGCCTTGCGCGGATTGAGCCGTCGGCCCTGCTTCGATTCCGCCTTGACGCTCAGGTGAACATGGGGGTTGGCCTGGTGGTTGTGCAGCACCATCACGTAGCGGTGATCAGCAAACTCGATCTTTGCGAACTCGCGCGCAGCACGCTGCACCGTCAGCGGATCGGTGCCACGCGGCATCGACAGCATGATGTTGAAGGCCTCGCGGCGCTGGCCCTCGCGCTCGATGCGGGCGCCGCCCAGCTGCCACTGACGCTCGATCTCGCGCACGGCATCCTTGCCGCGCTCGACGACGCCGCGATCGTCCTCGATGTCCAGACGACCATTCTTGGTGATGTAGCGGAAGTGGGCGGCGATGGCGGCCATGCCGCGCCCGCCCCCGGTCACCTTGACCATGACTTGCGGCGCGCGCCTGACCGTGGCTTCGATGCGGCCGCGGATGGCCGCGGCGCGATCGGGCATCGAAAGTAGTCGCGGAGTGTGCGACTTGACGATGCGGTTGGATCGATAGAAGAGGCGTTCGCCCCATTCGATCAGAACGCCGTCGAGATGGGTGTTCGAGGTCATGCTGTACTCCTTGGTGAGGCTGAAGGGACCGCGCGGCGAGCGACGATCCGCGCCGGCGCGAGTTCGGCCAAGACGGCAGCCGCCTTGTCGAGATGCGAGCGAACGTCGTTGTCCGTGCTCTCCAGTCGCTCGCGGTACTGACGCGCTGCCTCGATTTCGCCCTGGCGCAGCAACTGCGTGAGGTGGTGGAGGTCGCGGCTGAGGACGGCGAGTTCCGCCGAGGACCGATTCAGCGCCGCGGCGGCGGCCTTGCGCTCGGCCGACCCTGTGACGGGCGGCGCACCGTCGATCAGTCGTGTCAGGTAGGCGCCACGCGACAGGCCGGCGGCGCGCGCATTGAGGTCGAGGTGCAGCGCGGCGGTGCGGCTCAATCGAACGGACAGGTTGACCCTGCTGCTCTGCGCCGGAGCGTCCCCGCCACCGGGCGCAGGCCCGATGTCACTGCCGTGAGCTGCTTGCAGCGCCACGGCCAACGCGCCTCGCAAGACGTCGGACTCGGTCGTGCAGGTCTGGGCCGCGCGCGAAGCGAGCGCAGCCCGGAGGCCACGCAGGTCGATAGTGAAGTACTCGCGCGCCGCGGCAGCCATCGGTCAAGTCCCGAGCCTCGGCGAGCCCACACCACAGAACGCGGCGGCTCGCCTATCCTGCCATCTCTCTTTTGCAAGCTCCTTCATTGCACTTCGTCGATGAGGTTTGGAACGAACGAGCGAGGGTCGGACCGTCCGACCCCTACGCCGATCGACTTGCCAGGTTCGAAACACGCTGCCACAGCGCGGCAAGGTCGGCCTCGTCGAGCGCTGGCTCGCCTTGTTTGAGGCAAGCGAGCGTCTGTTCGAGCCGCTCACATTGGCGGTTGGCTTGCATGAGAAGGGACACCTCGCCGGGTTGGTGATGGCGCTCGCCGGCAACCGGCGGGTGTTGCGCACGCATCGCAGCGACAGCGGCACGCGTGATCTCGGACTCGCCGGCGATCAATGCCTTCACCTGCGCAGGCTGGGCTTGATGCAGCTTGCCGAGTTCGTAGAGCGTTTTCGGTGACGTGCAGCGGCCGGACCGCAGGGCTGCGTCGAGTGCCGGCGGCAGGTCGAGCAGCGCCAGGTGATGGGCCACGGTGGTGGGGTCCATCACCAGTCGCTTGGCGATCGTCGCGTTCGATTCGCCGTTGTCCACGCGGCGGCGAATGAAGCGTGCCAGGTCGAGCGGCGTCAGGCCTCGGCGTTGGTGGTTCTCTGCGACCTGCGCATAGGCATCCGCCGCAGCCTCGCGCACGACCACGGGCACCTCGTTGAGTCCCGCCCGCTTGGCCGCGCGATAGCGCTTGGCGCCGAAGTGGATGCGGTAGCGGCCCGCCGCGTCGGCTGGGTGAACGACGATTGGCTGCAGGATGCCGCGCTGACGAATGTCTTCGGCAAGTTCGTCCAATTCGGCTTCGACGAACTCGGTGCGAGGATTTTGCGGGTCTTCGTCGAGAAGACCCAAAGGCACGATCAGCGGGCGACCGTTACGGCCTGCCCCGGCGCGAGCTGATGATGTTGTCGAACGGCCTTTGAGGTCTGGATGTGCCGGTTGGCGATCTGCTTCGCGCAACGCATGCGGCTCGGCATCGAGCAGTTCGAGCTGCTCGGCATTCGACTTGCTGCACGGCATTCGCATGGAGCGATCGTGCCGTTGCGCCGCG
>CADEEN010000404.1 GCA_902826345.1 uncultured Burkholderiales bacterium
CTCGGTCGCCGGCAACGGCGGCGTGGCCACGAGCGAGGTCTTCACGCTGAAGGCGCCGCCCGATGCCACCAACCCGCTGTCGGTCAACCTCGTGACCGTGTCGCTCGCCGGCTGGGACGCCGACCTCGGCTACCTGCTGGTCAACAAGAGCGTGGCGCGCGCGGCGGTCAAGGACACGCACGCGGCGGTCGTGCACCCGCTGTGAGGAGCCGGCAATGAAACTCACACGCATCGCGGCTCTCGTGGCCGCCACCGTTGCCGCCGCGGCGCAGGCCGCACCGCCGGTCAACATCGCCAACACCACCTGGACGCTGAAGGTCCACGGTGGTGCCGACGAGGTGCTGTTCATCGACACGCAGGCCGGACCCGGCGCGCCCGGCAATACCTTCTGTCGCGCGATCCGCGGCAACCTGTCGGGCTTCGTGCCGGTGCGCGGCTGGTACTGCCCGGACGACGGCCGCATCCACCTGCTGCATGAGAACGTCGGCAGCAGCCTGGTCATGCGCACCTTCCTGGGCACCGTGCACGACGAGCTGGCAGCGCAGCCGCTGCGCATGCGCGGCGCGGTGGCGATCGACAACGCCAACTTCGGCGACCTGGGCGAGACCCACTTCCAGGCGGTGCGCCAGTAGCTTGCCGCTCATGGCCCGCCGCGCCCGCCACCGGCGTGGCGGGCCAGCAGTTCGACGCGCGTGGCAGCACCGCATTTGCGCAGCAGCGCGCTGACGTGGTGTTCGATGGTGCGTTCGCTGCGCCGCAGTTCGGCGGCGATGGCGGCGTTGCTCAGGCCACGGCACAAGAGCTCGAAGATCTGGCGCTCGCGCGCCGTCAGGTTCAGCGGATCGCCGCGCGTGCGCGGTTGCGGCCCGCGCGGCACGCCGCGCACGCCGCGCTCGCGCAACAGCGTGCGCACTCGTTCGGCCGCGGCGCGGGCGCCGAGCGCATCGAAGATCGCCAGCGCTTCGGCCAGCGCCGCATCATCGCCGCTGCACAGCGCCAGCGCCTGGTCGTAGGGGCAGCCCAGGCGCTGCCAGGCCGCGGCGGCGTCCTGCCAGCGGCCCGCGAGTTCGTCCGCGTAGGGCGCCGGCGCATCGGGCAGCGCGTGCGCATCCACGGCCCGACCCACACGCAGCAGCCAGGCGGCCAGCTCACCGGCGCGCCAGCGGTCGCCGAGGCGCAGCATCGCGGCGAGCGCGGGGCGGGCCACGGCATCGAGCGCGTCCGCATCGCCCGCGAGCCACGCCGCTTCGGCTTGCGCCGCCGCGGTGGTGATGAACCAGATCTCGACGCGGTGGGCGTGCATCGCGGCGATGCTGTCGCGCAGACGCTGCGCAGCATCGGGCTGGCCTTGGCGCAGGGCCAGCACGCTGGCGACGAAGGCATGCGTCGAGGCTTCCATCGGCGACGGCGCGTGGCGCTGCGCGATCTGATCCAGGTCCGCTTCGGCCAGCGCCCACCGGCCCATGACGATGCGCGCGAAGGCGCGGCGGATGAGGATGCGCACGGTGAAGACGTCCAGGCCATGCGCTTCGCAGTGCTCGATGCCCTGTTCCGCATAGCGCAGGCCTTGCGCGAAGTCATGGTGGATGACGCACAGGATGAACAGGTTGTTGTAGGCGCGCGCGGCGTCCACCGCCAGGCCGTGCTCCAGCGCCAGCTCCAGGCTGCGCGTGAGGCGGTTCCACGCCAGCGCGTCGTCACGCTGGCGCAGGATCGCCGTGCCGACGTTGTTCAGCGCGTGCGTCATCGCCTCGGCGTCGTCGGTGGCTTCGGCCAGCTCGTTCGCGCGCAGCCCCCACGGTTGCGTGCCGGCCATGTCTTCACGCACCAGGCACAGGTGCGACAGCGTGCTGTAGGCCAGGGCCAGCTCGCGTGATACGGGCAGCGCCTGCAGCGTCTCGATCGCCTGCCGCGCCAGCTCGACGCACGTGCTCTGGCCGCCGCGGTCGAACCAGTGCAGGCGCGCCAGCCAGCGTTGGTTGATGCCCTCGCGCAGCCGGTCGCCGTGACGGCGATGGATCGCCAGCGCCTGCTCGCGCGCCGCGATGGCCTCGCGGTGGCGGTTGATCAGCGTCAGCTCGCCGGCCCATGCCTCGAGCAGCCGCGCCTGCGCGGCGTCGTCGAGCGTCGCGCCGGCGCCTTCGAGCGCCAGCGCGTACAGGCGCGCCGCCTCGCGGTGGTCGCCGGTGGTGGCGGCGCGCCGCGCCGCCGTCGGCGCCAGCGCGGCAGCCGCGGCGGTGAGGCCGGCGGCTTCGGCGTGGTGCACGCAGCGCGCCAGTTCGTCGTCGCCGGCCGAGGTGGCTTGCAGCGCACGAAAGGCCGCGGCGTGGCCGGCCACGCGTGCCGGGGCCGACAACGCGTCGTGGACGACGTTGCGCGTGATCTCGTGGCGAAAGGCCAGCGTGAGTTCGGCGCTGCTGTCGCCGCTGGCCTGCAGCACGCCGGCGTGCAGGCATTCATCGACCGCGCCCAGCGCGGTCGGCGCCAGGCCGCTCATCGCGGCCAGCACGCGCATGCCGACGCGGCTAGGAAACAGGCTGACCGCGCAGGCCAGATCGCGAGCCACGGGCGTCAGCCGTGCCATCGCCGCCAGCACGGCGTCGCGCACCGAGGTTGGCACGGCCGAGGGCGGCGCGGCCAGCACTTCGGTGACGTAGAACGGGTTGCCGTTGGTGGCGGCAAAGACCTCGGCGCCGGAGCGCTGCGCCGCCTGCGCCAGCGTCTGCACGGCAGCGCGCGACAACGGCTCCAGCCGCAGCCGCAGCGTGCGCGCCGCCGGCAGATCGCCGAGCACGGCCGGCAGCGGGTGCTCGGCGTCGAAACGTTCGCCGCGGTGGGTGGCGAACAACATCAACGGCAGGGTCTCGATGCGGCGGCCGAGGAAGCGCACGAAATCGAGCGTGCCGACGTCGGCCCACTGCAGGTCTTCGATGACGAGCAGGCCGGGGCCCACGCGGTCGCCGAAGTGGTCGAGCAGTTTGGGGAACAGGGCGTTGTAGGTGATGCCCTGCTGCAGCGCATGCGCCACCGACGGCGGAAAGCGCGCCGCCAGATCGATCAGCGGCCCGAGCGGACGCGGCGTGAACAGCGGCTCGCAGCCGCACTGCCAGAGCGCGGTCTGCGGCGGCAGGCTTTGCGCGAAGGCACGCATCAGCGTCGTCTTGCCGATGCCGGCTTCGCCCGAGACGATGACGCAGACGCCGCCGGCGCGCGCGCCGATGGCGTCGAAGCGCCGGCGGATCGAATCGAGTTCGGTGTCGCGTTCGAGAATCTGCACAGGATGAAAGCTGCGGTGGCGCCGGGCCTGGCGCGGCAAGCACCTTACGCCCGAACCCATGGTGTCGCCAAGGACAGCGCTTGGCTCCACAATCACCGGCCCATTGACTCCGCCCAGTGCCCGCACCATGCTGAAGTTTTATTACTCACTCGCGCCCAATCCGATGAAGGTAGCGCTCTTCCTCGAAGAGGCCGGCCTGCCCTACGAGGCGATTCCGGTGGACACGCGCAAAGGCGAGCAGCATGCGCCCGCATTGACGGCGCTGAACCCGAATGCCAAGGTGCCGGTGATCGTCGACGGCGCGACGACTGTGTTCGACAGCAACGCCATCCTCTTGTACCTCGCGGAGAAAACCGGCCAGTTCCTGCCGCCGCCGGCACAGCGCGGGCCGATGCTGTCGTGGCTGATGTTCATCGCCTCGGGCGTTGGCCCCTTCACTGGACAGTGCGTGCACTTCAAGCACTATGCGCCGGAGAAGATCGCCTATGCGGTCAACCGCTATGACTTCGAGGCCTGGCGTCACTGGAAGATCCTGAACGCGCACCTCGCCGACAAGAAATGGATGCTGGGCGACAACCACACGCTGCTCGACATGGCCGTGTGGGGCTGGGCGCGCGCCGTGCCGTTCGCGCTCGGCGAGCAGGCATGGGAGCAACTGCCGAACGTCAAGCGCCTGTTCGACGCGGTCAACGCGCGGCCGGCGGCGCAGCGCGCCGCTGCCCTCAAGGACCGCCACGCATTCAAGACCGAGATGGACGACGAGGCCAAGCGCGCGATGTTCCCGCAGAACGAGCGGCTGAAGGCCTGAGGGGCCGA
>CADEEN010000405.1 GCA_902826345.1 uncultured Burkholderiales bacterium
CGCCGAAGCGGGTGAACAGGTGGCCGTTGCGCGCATTGCGCGTCGGCATCACGCAATCGAACAGGTCCACGCCCTGCGCCACGCCTTCGACCAGATCCTCCGGCGTGCCGACGCCCATCAGGTAGCGCGGCTTCCCCGCCGGCAGGCGGTGCGGGGTGTGCGCCATGATGCGCAGCATCTCGTCCTTCGGCTCGCCGACCGACACGCCGCCGATGGCGTAGCCCGGCAGGTCCATCGCCACCAGCGCGTCGAGCGAGGCCTCGCGCAGGTTCTCGAACATGCCGCCCTGCACGATGCCGAAGAGCGCATTCGGGTTCTGCAATCGCGCGAACTCGGTCTGGCAGCGCGTGGCCCAGCGCAGCGACAACTCCATCGATGCACGCGCCTCGCGCTCCGTCGTCAGCGCGCCCTTGGTTTCGTACGGCGTGCACTCATCGAACTGCATCACGATGTCGGAGTTCAGCACCGTCTGCACCTGCATGCTGACCTCGGGCGTGAGGAACAGTTTGTCGCCGTTGACCGGTGACGCGAAGCGCACGCCCTCTTCGCTGATCTTCCTCATCTCGCCGAGCGACCAGACCTGGAAGCCGCCGCTATCGGTGAGGATCGGCTTCGTCCAACCTTCGAAGCGATGCAATCCGCCGAAGCTGTTCAACACGTCGAGCCCGGGGCGCAGCCACAAATGAAACGTGTTGCCGAGGATGATCTGCGCGCCCATCGTTTCGAGGTCGCGCGGCAGCACGCCCTTGACGGTGCCGTAGGTGCCCACCGGCATGAAGATCGGCGTCTCGACGACGCCGTGATTGAGCGTGAGCCGGCCGCGGCGGGCGTGGCCCTCGGTGGCGAGCAATTCGAACGTGAGCATCGGCGGCGATTGTCGCCGCGCGCCGCGCGCGCCTACCGCCGGCGCGCCAACAGCATTGCGTCGCCGTAGCTGAAGAAGCGGTAGCGCGTTTCGATCGCGTGGCGGTACAGCGCCATGACGTGCGCATGGCCGGCGAAGGCCGATACCAGCATCATCAGCGTGCTCTTCGGCAGATGGAAGTTGGTGACCAGCGCATCGACGACGCGGAACTCGAAGCCCGGCGTGATGAAGATGTCGGTCTCGCCGCGCATCGCCTGCAACGAGCCGCCGGCGCGCGCCGCCGATTCGAGCGAGCGCACGCTGGTGGTGCCGACGGCCAGGACGCGCCCGCCGCGCTCGTGCGCCGCGCGCACCGCGGCAACGCAGGCGCCATCGACCTCGAACCACTCGCTGTGCATGTGGTGCTCTTCGATGCGCTCGGCGCGCACCGGCTGGAACGTACCGGCGCCGACATGCAGCGTGACCTTGGCGGTCTGCACGCCGCGCGCGGCCAGCTTTTGCAGCACGGCGTCGTCGAAATGCAGCGCCGCGGTCGGCGCGGCGACCGCGCCGGGCTTGTCGGCGAACACCGTCTGGTAGCGGCGCTCGTCGTCAGCGTCGTCGCCATGCCGGATGTACGGCGGCAGCGGCACGTGGCCGTGCATGTCGAGCAGCGCCAGCGGGTCCGACGGTAAACGCAAGTGGAACAGCGCGTTGTCGGCGCCCGCGCGGCCGAGCACTTCGGCGTCGAAGGCGTCGGCGAAGCGGATCACGCTGCCGGCGCGGGGTGACTTGCTGGCGCGCAGCTGCATCAGCACTTCATCGCCGGGCAGCACACGCTCGACCAGCGCTTCGACCGCGCCGCCGCTGTCGGCCTTGCGGCCGTGCAGCCGCGCCTTGATGACGCGCGTGTCGTTGAAGACGAGCAGATCGCCGGCGTCGAGCAGCGACGGCAGTTCGCGAAAGACCCGGTCCACCGGCGCCGCGCCGCGGCCGTCGAGCAGACGCGAGGCGCTGCGCTCGGCCGCGGGGTGCTGCGCGATCAACTCGGGCGGCAGCGTGAAATCAAAATCGGCGAGTGCGAGGTGCATGTCGTTCAGGCTGTACCGGCCTGAAGAGCGGAGCGGGCGCCGATTGTTCCACGCCTGCTCGACGCCGGACACAACGCCCTACTGCGGCGGCAGCAGCCGCGACACCGCCAACTCGCCGACGCGCTCGCCGAGCGCCTGGCCGGCGTCGGTGGCCGAGCGGTAGTGGATGCCGGCGTGCACACGCGCATCCGCCACCTCGCGCACGAACTCGTCGAGCTTGGTCCAGCGACGCTGCACGTTCTTCACCGCCGGGCTGGCCGTCACCAGCACCGGCAGCGCCGCGCCGCGCGTCTCGGCCGCCAGCAGCACCGCCACCGTCGCGGCCAGGCTGCTGTGCGCGCTCGGGTACTCCGGGTGCATCGGGGTGTCGAACAGCGGCGACCACGAGGCGTCGCGCTGCGTCGCGCCGTTGCCGTCGATGTCGGCGTTGCGCACCGCCGTCACCGGGCGCCAGAAGTTGTAGTGGTACTTGGCGTCGAAGGTGGCGATCAGCGCGTCGTCCATGGCCTGCGCCACCACCGCGAACAGGCGCGCGTTGCGCAGCAGGTCGCGCCCCGGTTGCAACGCCACCGTGCGCACGACACCGTGGTAGATCGACGGCAGCGAGTACTCCCAGAAGCGCGCGGCATCGGTCTGCGCCGCGCTGCGCTGCGCGCTCGCCTTGCCGCCGAAGGCCTTGACCTCGTTGAAATCGCGCGTCCACTGCTCGCTGCCGAGTGCCGGCGGCGGCACCGGGCGGAACTGCGCGGCGCTCGCCATCAGCCACGGCTTGCGCTGTGGCCAGGTCGGCGCCGCGGGCATCAGCGTCGGCACGTACTGGCCGGCGGCGGCGTGCGGCCGGTAGGCTTCGGGCGTGCCGGCGCCGTCGTCGGCGCGCGCGGCGAGCACGGCGTTGGCCGCGGCCTCGCCGGCGGCGACGCCGTTGCTCTTCGCCGGCCCGTCGGCGATGGCGCTGAGCGCGGCCTGGGTCGAAGCTTCGACCGTGGCCTGCTGCGCCGGCAGCAGCTTGGCCAGCACGACGCGGTGCGCCGCGGCAAGCGCGGCCTCGGCCGAGCCCTGGCGCTGCTGCGCGGTCTCGACGGCCTGCAGCGCCGCGGTCTGCACGATCGCCATCACGCGCACCGCGGGCGGCGTGCCGATCTTGGCCTCGGTGATGACGTCGGCGCCGCGGCGCGAAATATGGTTCATCACCCGGCCGATCGCCTTCTCGTTGCCGGGAATGGCGCGCGCCGACAGGACGACGGTGTCGTCGGGCGCCAGCTTCACGTGCCGGTGATCATCGATGGCAATCCGCGACAGCGCCGACAGCGGTTCGCCCTGCGAGCCGGTCGACAGGCACAGCACGTCCTGCGCCGGATAGCTCGGGACATCGGCATCGCGAATCTGGACGCCGGCCGGTATGCGCAGATACCCGAGCCGCTGCGCAATCTGCGAGTTCTCGATCATGCCGCGGCCGACGAAGGCCACCTTGCGTTCGAACTGCGCCGCCAGATCCACCAGGATCTGCATGCGGTAGATGCTCGAGGAAAACGCTCCGACGATCAGCCGGCCCGTGGCGCTCGAGAAAATCTCTTCGAACGCCGGAATGATCTCGGTCTCGGAGCCGGTGAAGCCCGGCCGGTCGACGTTGGTGCTGTCGGCGAACAGGGCCAGCACGCCGTCGGCGCCGAGCTGGGCGAACCGGTGGATGTCGAAGTGCTCGCCATCGAGCGGTGTTTGATCGATTTTGAAGTCGCCGGTGTGTACGAGGACGCCGATGGGCGTGTGGATGGCCAGCGCGACGCAGTCCGGGATGCTGTGGGTGACCCGGATGAACTCGATGGAGAACGGACCGACGGTCACCCGCTCGCGCGGCCGGACGACGTTCAGCACCGCCGCCTTCTCGAGCCCGTGTTCCCGCAGTTTGGGTTCGACGAGAGCCAGCGTGAGCGGCGTCCCGTAGACCGGCCCGCGGACGTGCGGTATCACGTGCGGCACGCCACCGATGTGGTCCTCGTGGCCGTGCGTCAGGATCAGCGCGGCGGCGCCGCCGCGCTGCTGGAGATACGTCAGGTCCGGGATGACCCGGTCGACGCCGAGCAGTTCCGGATCCGGGAACATGACGCCGGCGTCGACGACGATCGTGGTGTCGGCCCACGAGATCGCCATC
>CADEEN010000406.1 GCA_902826345.1 uncultured Burkholderiales bacterium
ATGCGCATGGACCCGGCCTACGAAAAGATCTCGCGCCGCTTCCTCGCCAACCCGGACCAGTTCGCCGACGCCTTCGCCCGCGCCTGGTTCAAGCTGACGCACCGCGACATGGGGCCGCGCGTACGCTTGCTCGGCCCCGAGGTGCCGAAGGAAGTGCTGCTCTGGCAGGACCCGCTGCCGGCGGCCACGCACAAGCCGACGGCCGCTGATGTCGAGGACGCGAAGAAGAAGATCGCCGCGTCGGGGTTGACCGTCGCGCAGCTCGTGTCCACCGCCTGGGCCTCGGCCTCGACCTTCCGCGGTGGCGACAAGCGCGGCGGCGCCAACGGCGCGCGCATCCGACTGGCGCCGCAGAAAAGCTGGGAGGCCAACACGCCGGGCGAGTTGTCCAAGGTGCTTGCCAAGCTGGAAGAGGTGCAGAAGGCGTCGGGCAAGCTCTCGCTGGCCGACGTGATCGTGCTGGCCGGCGGCGTCGGCGTGGAGCAGGCGGCCAAGGCGGCAGGCGTGGCGGTGGAGGTGCCGTTTGCGCCCGGACGCGTCGATGCGCTGCAGGAGCAGACCGACGTCGAGTCGTTCGCCGTGCTCGAGCCGGTGGCCGATGGATTCCGCAACTACTTCAAGGGCCCGGGCAACCTGCAGGTCGAGAACCTGCTGGTCGACAAGGCGCAGTTGTTGACGCTGACCGCGCCCGAGATGACGGCGCTGGTCGGCGGGCTGCGCGTGCTCGGCGCCAACAGCGGCGGCAGCAAGCACGGCGTTTTCACCGACAAGCCGGGCACGCTGTCGACCGACTTCTTCGTCAACCTGCTCGACATGGGCGTCGAGTGGAAGCCGGCCGGCGGCCACTACGAAGGCCGGGACCGCAAGAGCGGCAAGACGAAGTGGACCGCGACGCGCGTGGATCTGGTGTTCGGCTCGAACTCGGTGCTGCGCGCACTGGCCGAGGTCTACGCGAGCGCCGACGCGAAGGACAAGTTCGTCAAGGACTTCGTCGCGGCCTGGACCAAGGTGATGAACCTGGATCGGTTCGACGTGAAGTGACGTCGCCGTTCGGGCTGGGTACGTCGACGCCCTTCGACGCACTCAGCCCGAGCGCTTCAGGTTGGCCGCGAGCAGCGCCGCGGCCAGCGTCACCAGCCACGAGAAGTACACCCACAGCAGGAACACCGGGAACACGGCGAAGGCGCCGTACACCGCCTTGTACGTTGGCAGCTTGAGCAGGTAGGCCGCGAAGCCGCGCTTGCCCAGCTCCAACGAAATGCTGGCAACGAGCGCGCCCGCGAGCGCATCGCGCCGCCGCACGCGGGTGTTCGGCACAACGAGGAACAGGCACGTCAGCCCGAGCCAACTCAGGAGCACCGGCCCGAGGTTCAGCACGAAGCGCGCCGACGTCGGCAGCGGCCCGATCCAGCCGAGGGACGCACCGACCACGGCCGACGTGGCCCACAGGCTGGCGCCGAGGGCGGGCGGGCCGAGCACCAGAACCAGCAGGTACAGCCCGATGCGCTCGAACCACGGGCGTTGTCGCTTGACGTTCCAGATCTGGTTGAGCGTGTTTTCCACCGTCAGCAGCATCGCCACCGCCGTGGCCAGCAGCAGCAACGAGCCGATCCACGGCAGGCCACCGGCGTTGGCGGCGAAGCGATGCAGGTGCGCGAGCACCGTGCGCGCGATCTCAGGCGGCAGCAGGCTCTGCAACAACAGGTTGTCGAGCGCCGAAGCGAAGCGGCCGAGCACCGTCGGCCAGCGCGCGAACAGCGCCAGGCTCACCGCCAGCAGCGGCACGACCGACAGCAGCGTCGTGAAGGTCAGGCTGCCCGCAGCTTGCGGCAGGCGCTCTTGGCGGGCGCGGCGGAGAAGGTGGCGGGGAAGCATGCAGCTCGCCCGGCACGGGGGCGTTGCGATGTCGGCAGGGAGGGAGGTCGCGATTGTGGGTCTCGCCTGGGCCGGGCTGTAGAAGCCCGCGCAGCCAAAAAGCGCAACCCTGTCACGTTGCGCAAGGGCCTGGAGCTTGCCGCCCACCCCTTCGGCGCTAGGGGCATCGCCGATACTGAGCGCCGTTCGACAAGGCGTGGCGCCGCGCGCCACCAGATCACGCATGGGGGCAGTTTCTAGAGCGCTGACACGCCTGCGCCGCAGTCGCCTCGGGCAGCGCATGGCGCCATGGTTCGAGTCCTACCAAGCCGACGAACCCGTTGCCGGCACCTTCCGCGCACGCCAGTTGCACGCCGTGCTGCGGCTGACGCCGCTGACGATGGGTGCGAATGCGCTCAATGTGCTGCTGATCGTCGGCGCGTTCTGGCCGCAGGCGCAGCATCGCAGCTTCCTGATGTTGTGGAGTCTGGCGGTGGGCGTGGTCTTGCTGCGCGGCCTGCGGCTGTGGTGGCGGCTGCGCCGCTCGGCGCCGCGGCCGAGCGCTTCGCTGCGCTCGCTGCACCGCGCCACCCTGCATGCGGCGGTGCTGGCCGGCCTGTGGGCGCTGATGCCGATGCTTCTGTTCCAAGGCGCCGACGGCTCGCAGCAGCTGCTCGTCATCGCCATCACCACCGGCATGATGTGCGCCGGCGGCTTCGCGCTCGCCACCGTGCCCGCTGCAGGCACGGCGTATGTGGTGGTGATGGCACTCGGCGGCGGCGTGGCGCTGTTCAGTGCCGACCTGCCGCTGGCGCGGACGTTGGGCACGCTGCTCTGCATCTATGGCTTGATCGTCATCGCCAGCGTCTGGGTCACCGCGCGCCTGTTCGGCGCGCGCCTGATGGCCGAGGCCGAAGCCGAGCGGCAGAACGAGGTGATCGGCCTGCTGCTGCGCGACTTTGAAGAAAACGCCAGTGACGTGCTCTGGGAAGTGGATGCCCAGGGCCGGCTGTGCCACGTCTCGCCGCGGCTGGCCGCGCTGTTCGGCATGCCGGTGGAGGAGCTCACGGCGGCGCCGGTGATGGGCGTGCTCGAGCGCCTGACGCCCGACGATGAAGACGCGCGCGCCGATCTCGACACCCTGCGCCGCCACATGCAAGGCCACACGCCGTTCCGCGACCTGTCGATGGCGCTGCAGCGTGGCGGCCGCACCCGCTGGTGGACGTTGTCGGCCAAGCCGCTGTTCGACGCGCGGGGCCAGTGCACCGGCTGGCGCGGCGTGGGCACCGACACCACTGAGGCGCAACACGCGCAGCGCCGCCTGACCTGGTTGGCGCACTTCGACCCGCTCACAGGCCTGGCCAACCGCCACCAGTTCCGCAGCCAGCTCGCCGAGCTGCTCGAACCCGCGATGGGCGGCCCGAACACCTGCGCCGTGCTGTGCATGGACCTCGACCACTTCAAGACCATCAACGACACGCTCGGCCATGCCATCGGCGACGCGCTGCTGCAGGAAGTGGCGCGCCGCATGCTGGCCTGCACGCGGCGCAGCGACATGGTGGCGCGCCTGGGCGGCGACGAGTTCGCCGTGATCCTGCGCGATCTCTCGGGCGCCGATGAAGCCGAGCAACTGACGCGCCGCCTGCTCGAAGGCCTGCAAGCGCCGTGCGAGGTGCAAGGCGCGCGCATCGCGGTGCAGGCCAGCATCGGCGTGGCGATGTCGCCGCGCGACGGCACCGAGATCGACCCGCTGCTCAACAAGGCCGACCTGGCGCTGTACGCCGCCAAATCGGCGGGACGCGGCGAGTTCCGCTTTTTCTCACCGCAGATGGCCACGCTGACGCGGCGGCGCATCCTCGTCGAACAGGCGCTGCGCGGCGCGCTCGAACGCGGTGAGCTGACGTTGGCGTTTCAACCGCAGCTCGACATGACGCTGTGGCGCGTCACCGGTTTCGAAGCGTTGCTGCGCTGGCGCCACCCGGAACTCGGCGAGGTGCAGCCGGCCGAATTCGTGCTCGTGGCCGAAGAGGCCGGGCTGATCGCACCGATCGGCGAATGGGTGATCGAGCAAGCCTGCCGCGAGGCCGCGCGCTGGCCAGCCGAACTCACGGTGTCGGTGAACGTGTCGCCGGCGCAAGCCATCTCGCACGACATGCTGCGCATCGTGCAGGCGGCGCTGCAGCGCACAGGGCTGGCAGCGCAGCGGCTGGAGTTGGA
>CADEEN010000407.1 GCA_902826345.1 uncultured Burkholderiales bacterium
CCGACACCTCCCGCCGCGACGACCCTGCGCTCAATGTCCAACAGGGCTCGCACCGGCTCGAAAGGGCCAGTCGCTGGGCTGCGGCCGTGCGCAACCAAGCGACACAGCGCAACATCGAGGCCCGTGTGTCGCTGGACTCACTGCCGGATGCGGGGCACGACTTCCTGGCGTGCCATCGCAAGGCGGGTCTTGGCGATCGCGCGATGGCCCATGCTGCACAGTCGCGTTGACGCTGGCCAAGCTTGGGCATGGCGTCCCGGGACCACTGCGCACACATCGCCGAACGTTCAGCGCGCAGACTTCAATGCCCTGCGGTCACTTCTCGTGCAGCCACACCCCCAACTCTTCCCGCGTCGGCGCCCCATCCGCCCCGCGCCCGCGTTCGCACTTGAACGCCGCCGCCGCGCACGCCCACGCCACTGCCTCTTCGGTGCCGCGCCCTTCGGTCAGCGCCAGCGCCAACGCGGCATGGAAGACATCGCCGGCGCCGGTGGTGTCGCGCGCCTGCACCGGCGGCGGTCGCACGCGGTGCGTGCGGGCGTCGTGCGCGGCGAGCCAACACGCGCCCTCGGGGCCGAGCGTCACCAGCGCTAGTTCGGGGCCGAGCACGCGGGCCGCGGCCAGCGCTTTATCGCGCGAACGTCCGCGCGCCCACAGCGCGAGGCCGGGGTCGGAGAAGGCGACCCAGCGCGCCAGCGGCACCAGGCGGTCGAGTGATTCGATGGGCGCCACATCGGCGTCGAGCAGCGACGGCACGCCGTGCGCGCGCGCCCAGGTCAGCGCGGCGGCGGCGCCGTCGGGCCAGCGCGGGTCGGCCAGCACCACGTCGGCGCCTTCGAGTTGGCGCGTGTCGAGCGCATGCGCGCGCTCGATGGCGTCGCCGCGGTGGATGTAGATCTGGCGCGCGCCCTGGGCATCGACGATCACGGCGGCGAGCGACGTACTCGTGCCGGCCACGCTCTCCAGGCCGCGCGCGTCCACGCCTTCGGCGCGCAGGCGCTCGCGCAGGAAGGTAGCGCGATCGTCGTCGCCGACGCGGCCGAGCAGGCGCGCGTTGGCGCCGAGACGGGCCGCGGCCATCGACGCGTGCAGCGACATGCCGCCGGCGCGCGCCTCGAAGCGCCGCGCCAGGGTCTTGGTGGGCTCGGCTGCGAAGGCGTCGATCTCGAAGACGTGGTCGAGCGCGGCGTGGCCGACGCAGGCGACTTTGAGCGGTTGCCCTTCAGTCTTCGTTGTTCTAGCTCGCGCCACGCAGCGAGGCTAACACCGCCTCGCTGACCTCGATGCCTTCGGCCATCGCCTTGAACATCAGGTCGTAGCGGCGATCGCCCGGCAGGCGCACGCCGTCGTCGGCGAGCATCGCTTCGATCAGCACCTCGATGCGATCGAGATACGCGTCTTCTCCAGCCAGCGCATCGGGATCGAGCACCAGGAAGGCCTGGCCGATGCGCGGGCGGTTGCCTTCGTCGACGAAGAAGCTCGACGCTTCGAAGCCGAACTGCGCGCCGATGACGGCCGTGACGAGCAGCTCGACCATCAGCGCCAGCATCGCGCCCTTGGGCGACGTGGCTGCGCCGATCGGCAGCATCGCGCCGTCGAGCGCGGCCTTGGCGTCCGTCGTAGGCCGGCCCTGCGCGTCAAGCGCCCAGCCGAGCGGGATCGGCTCGCCCTTCTTCGCGGCGAGCATGACCTTGCCGCGCGCCACTTCCGAGAGGCTCAAGTCGATCAACAGCGGCTGCGCATCGCGCCGCGGAAATGCTGCGGCCACCGGGTTGGTGCCGAACAGCGCGCGGCGCCCGCCGGCCATCGGCATCGCAGCCGGCGAGTTGGCGAAGGCGAGGCCGACCATGCCGGCGCGTGCGATCGGCAGCACGTGCTCGGCCATCATGCCGGCGTGGTGGCTGTTGATGACACCGGCGAAGGCGACGCCGTGCTCGCGCGCGGCTGTCACCGCCTCGGCCACGGCCAGGCCACAGGCGCCGAAGGCCAGGCCCGCTTCGGCATCGACGACGAGCGTGCCGCCCTTGCGCCGGATCACCTTCGGCACCGCCGCGCCGTTGGCGCGACCGTTGCGCAGGTGGGTGGCGTACTGGCTCACGCGCGACAGGCCGTGCGAGCCGATGCCCAGGGCCTCGGCCGTGGCCAGCGCGGCGGCCGTCACGTCGGCCATCTCGCGGTTCGCGCCGGCGCGTTGCAGCGCGGCGCTGACGATGCTCCTCAGTTCGTCGAAGGTTATCTTCACGCGACCCTCACGAAAGGGCCTCGAGCACCTTCTCGGCGATCAGGAAGCTGACCCGCTCGTTGGCTTCTGCAGTGACGCCGGCGATGTGCGGCGTGAGCAGCAGGTTCGGGCAATCGACGAAATGCGCGGCCGCGGGCAGCGGCTCGGCGCCGAAGACATCGATCGCCGCACCGCCCAGTGCGCCACTCCTCAAGGCTGCGGCCAGCGCGACTTCATCGACGATGCCGCCACGCGCGCTGTTGATCAGCACGGCGCCGCGCTTCATCGACGCGATGCGGCGCGCGTCGAACAGGTTGCGCGTGCTCTCGACCAGCGGCACGTGCAGGCTGATCACGTCGGCCGTGGCAATGACCTCCGCCAAGCCGGCCGGCTGCACGCCGTGATCGGCGTAGGCCGAATGGTCGCGGTCCATCATCGCGTCGTAGGCGATCACGCGCGTGCCGAGCGCGCGCGCCAGCTTCGCGGTGAGTTGCCCGATCGAGCCGAAGCCGATCAGGCCGAGCGTCTTGCCGGCAATCTCACGGCCGTTGCTCAGCGCACCGCGCGGCCACTGCCCAGCCGCCACCGCGGCCGTGCTCTGGTAGGCGCCACGCAGCAGCAGCATCGCGCTGCCGATCACGTACTCGGCGACCGACAGCGCGTTGGCGCCGGTAGCTGGGATCACCTGCATGCCGCGCACTTCGCAGGCTGGCACGTCGATGTTGTCCAGACCGACGCCGAGGCGGCCGACGACGCGGCACTGCTTCAGGGCCGCGAGAAGATCGCCGCGCACCTGCGTGCGGTTGCGCACGATGATCGCGTCGGCGCCCGCGGCCTCCTTCAACAGCCGCGGCGCGTCGTCAACCAGTTTGGCGTCATACAGCACCTCGTGCTTCGCCCGCAACGCCGGCAGCGCGCGCTCGTCGACGAACTCGGTGATGACGACCTTGGCCATCAGGCAGATTCGTACAACCGCGTCAGCACAAACTCCCGATGTCCCAGCGCCTCGGCCGCTGTCAGCCGCCCATTGGCCGTGCGCAGCATGCACTCGAGCAACTTGTCGCCCGCTTGGTCCAACGTGATCTCGCGTTGCAGCAAACCGCTCGTGTCCACGTCCACATGCTCGCTCATCAGCCGCACCGTGCGCGGGTTCGCACAGATCTTGATCACCGGCAGGATCGGGTTGCCGATGACGTTGCCCTGCCCCGTCGGGAAGAAGTGCACCGCGTAGCCCGAAGCGGCGCACAGCGTCACCATCTCGGCGGCAGCGGAGGAAGAGTCCATGAACCACAAGCCCGGATGCGTCGGCATCTCGGCCTTGTCGATCACGCCATCGACGGTGCACTTCTTGCCGATCTTCTGGATGTTGCCGAGCGCCTTTTCTTCGATCGTCGTCAGGCCACCGGCGATGTTGCCCTTGGTCGGCTGCGACTCCGAGAGGTCCGTCGTCTTGTGGCGGTTGATCATGTCCTGGTAGCGGTTGAACATGAACATGAACTGCTCGGCCACGGCCGGCGTCTTGCAACGCTCGACGACGATCTTCTCGCCGCCGGTGATTTCGCTCGTCTCGCCGAAGCAGAGGTAGTTGCCGAGCGGATGCAGTTTGTCGAAAGCGTTGCCGACGGTCGGGTTCGCGCCGCAGCCGCTGGTGGTGTCGCTCTCGCCGCACTTGGTGCTGACCCAGAGTTCGTTGATCGCGCAGGCCTCGCGCTGCTTCTCGCTGGCCCACTGCACGTAGTCGCGCGCGACCTTGCTCGCCTTCATGATCGTCTCGTGGTCGCCATGGCCTTCGATGCCGAAGCCGCTGACGGGCTTGCCGGTGGCGGCGATGCCATCGA
>CADEEN010000408.1 GCA_902826345.1 uncultured Burkholderiales bacterium
TGTTGTATTCGCCTTCGGTGACGACGTGGCCGAGCGCGACGAGCTGGCGCAGCACGCCGCGCCAGCGCGCCTCGTCGAGGTCGGCGCCGATGGCGAAGGTGGACAGCCGGTCATGGTGGTGCTGCTTGACCTTGTCGGTGACCTTGCCGCGCAGCACGTCGATCAAATGGCCGGCGCCGTAGCCGATACCGCTCGATTGTTTGATGCGGTAGATGCAGCTCAGCAGCTTGCGCGCAGCTTCGGTGCCGTCCCAGGTGCCCGGCGGCGTGAGGCAACTGTCGCAGTTGCCGCAGGGGCCGCTGCTCTCGCCGAAGTAGCTCAGCAGCCGCACGCGCCGGCAGTTGCTGGCCTCGCACAGCGCCAGCAGCGCTTCCAGCTTGCCGCGCTGCACGCGCTTGAATTCTTCGCCGCCGCTGCTCTCGTCGATCATGCGGCGCTGGTTGACGACGTCTTGCAGGCCATAGGCCATCCAGGCCTCGGCGGGCTGGCCGTCACGCCCGGCGCGGCCGGTCTCCTGGTAGTAGGCCTCGATGTTCTTCGGCAGGTCGAGATGGGCGACGAAACGCACGTCGGGCTTGTCGATGCCCATGCCGAAGGCGATCGTCGCCACCATCACCAGGCCGTCTTCGCGCAGGAAGCGGTTCTGGTGCTTCTCGCGCACGCTCGTGTCGAGCCCGGCGTGGTACGGCAGGGCCGGAATGCCCTCGGCGCTCAACCACGCTGCCGTTTCTTCGACCCGCTTGCGCGTGCCGCAATAGACGATGCCGGCCTCGCCTTCGTGTTCGTCCTGCAGCAGGCGCAGCAACTGGCGCTTGGGCTCGTCCTTCTCGACGATGGTGTAGCGGATGTTCGGCCGGTCGAAACTTTCGATGAAGGTGCGCGCGTTGCCGAGCGACAGCCGCGTGACGATGTCCGCGCGCGTGATCGCGTCGGCCGTGGCCGTGAGCGCCATGCGCGGCACACCGGCGTAGCGCTCGGCAAACACCGTCAGGCCGAGGTAGTCCTCGCGGAAGTCGTGGCCCCACTGGCTGACGCAATGCGCTTCGTCGATCGCCACCAGCGACAGCAGGCCGCGCTCGTGCAGCGAGTCGAGCATGGCGAGAAAACGCGGCGTCAGGATGCGCTCCGGCGCCGCATACAGCAGCACCAGGCGGCCGGCGATCAATTCGCGCTCGATGTGGCGTGCGTCGGCACTGTCGAGCGTGCTGTTGAGAAAGGACGCGTGCACGCCGAGCTCTTCGAGCGCGCCGACCTGGTCCTGCATCAGCGCGATCAGCGGGCTGACGACGAGCGCCACGCCGCGGCCGGCGCGATGCCGCGCGATCGCCGGCACCTGGTAGGTGACGCTCTTGCCGCCGCCGGTGGGCATCAGCACCAGCGCGTCACCGCCGCTGACGACGTGGCCGACGATCTCGGCTTGCAAGCCGCGGAAGTCGGCATAGCCGAATACTTCACGCAGGATCGACAGCGGCAGCGTTGTACTCGGGTCACTCACGGCGCGGATTGTCGCTGGCGCGTGTAGCCTCTCTCGCCACCACGACGAGGGAGGAGCCGGCAATGGCCGAGATGAGCAGCAGCAACCCCTACGCGCCGCCGACGGCGCGCGTGCAGGACATTCACGGCAACACGCAGACGCAGCCGATCAAGCTCTGGTCGGCCGCCGGCCGCATGGGGCGGCTGCGCTACATCGGCTGGTCGGTGCTCGGCTCGTTCGCCATCGTGCCGGTGGCCGCAGTCGCCGGCGTGCTCGGCGCGGCCCTCGGCTCCGAGGCCGTGCTCTACGTGCTGCTCGGTGCGGCGTACATCGCCTACATCGTGGCATGGGGGATCTGGACCGTGCAGCGTTGCCATGACATGAACTGGAGTGGCTGGGCAGCGCTGCTGATGATCATTCCGCTGGTCGGCCTGCTCTTCTGGTTCGTGCCGGGCACGCCGGGCAGCAACCGCTTCGGCGCGCCGCCGCCGCCCAACCCGCGCGGCATGGCGTGGATCGTCGCCATCCCGGTGGTGCTGTTCATCGTCGGCATCCTGGCCGCTATCGCATTGCCCGCGTATCAGGACTACACCAAGCGCGCCCGCGCCTTGCAGACCCGCTGAGCGCCGGCGTGCCGCGCGGGAGCGCGGCGCATGACGAAGAAGGCGAACCCTGAGCCGGCGCAAGCGGGCCGAGCACTATCATTTGGGCACTCATTTTCAGGAGCCGCCCATGGCCTCGGTCAACAAAGTCATCCTCGTCGGCAACCTCGGCCGCGACCCCGAAACGCGCGTCTTTCCCGACGGCGGCACGATCTGCAACGTCACCATCGCAACCTCGCGCCAGTGGAAAGACAAGACCAGCGGCGAGAAGCAGGAAGAGACTGAGTGGCACCGCGTCGTCTTCCGCGACCGCCTGGCCGAAATCGCCGGCGAGTACCTGCGCAAAGGCCGCTCGGTGTACGTCGAGGGCCGGCTGAAAACGCGCAAGTACAACGACAAGGACGGCGTCGAGAAGTACGCCACCGAGGTCGTCGCCACCGAGATGCAACTGCTGGGCAGCCGCGAAGGCATGGGCGACGGCGAATCGCGCGGCGGTGGCGGCGGCAGCGCCCCGGCAGCGCGGCCCGCAGCCGGCGGCAGCCGCCCCGCGCCACAGAAGTCGTCGACCGGCTTCGACGACATGGACGACGACATCCCGTTCTGAGCGTCCTTCCCCCACACGGAACGCCCCGCCTCGTGCGGGGCGTTTCCGTTTTGGGTGCAGGACAAGACGACTTTTGCTCCACGTTGCACTTGCAAGTTGCTTTTTGAACTAATCGGTTTAAATTGCGCCCTCGGCAGTTCGCCGGCGGTAGCCGTTCGGTCAGCGACACGGCGCCACAAGCAGTAACGGAGAGCCAGTATGAAGCGATCGTTCTTGAAGTTTCTCGTTCTGTCCAGCGTCGTAGCGATAGCGAGCGCTTGCGGCGGCAGTGACGATGACGACGACCCAAGCGACAACATCGTCGAAGTTGCGACCAACGCCAACCTCACGGCGCTGCTCGCAGCCGCCGAAAAGGCCGGCCTCGCCGACGACTTGTCCGCCGACAGCGCCCGCCTGACGGTCTTCGCGCCGACCGACGCCGCCTTCAACACGCTGGCCGAGCGTCTGGGCTTTGCCGACGCGACGGCCATGGTCGGCGCGTTGCCGGCCGAGGCCTTGGCCAGCATCCTCACGTACCACGTGCTGCCGACGCGCCTGAACGCCTCGCAACTCGCCGCGGGCGGCGCCACCCAGGCGACGAGCTACAGCTTCGACGGCAGCGCCGCGACGCTCGGCATCGCCGGCGGCAGCGGCGTGACGGTGACCGACGCGGTGCTCGGCCAGGCGACCGTGACCACGGCCAACGTGCGCGCCACCAACGGCATCGTCCACGTCGTCGACCGGGTGCTGGTGCCGCCCGGCGTGCTCAACGTCGTGCAGATGGCGCAGGCCAACCCGGACGCGTTCTCATCGCTCGTCGGCGCGGTCGTCAGCGCCGACCTCGCCACCACGCTCAGTGGCGAGGGGCCGTTCACGGTGTTCGCGCCGACGAACACGGCGTTTGCGGCGGCACCCACGGGTTTGACGACGCCGCAACTGACCACGGTGCTGACCTATCACGTGCTCGGCTCGCAGGTGCTGTCTTCCGCCATCCCGTTCGGCACGCCCGTCAACACCGTGGCCGGGCAGAACATCACCATCAACGCCGGCACGGCGCCGGTGATCGCCACCATCACCGACACCACCGCCGCGCCGGCGACGATCACCGCGGTCGACGTGCGCGCCAGCAACGGCGTGATCCACGTCATCGACAAGGTGCTGATCCCGTCGCTCGGCTCCTAGCGTCCCCGTGGTGCAAGGGCCTCGCGTGCTGTCGGCGCGCGAGGCCCTGTCTCGAGGCCCTATGGCGTTGCAAGCGCTTGCCAGGCGCGTGCGGGTCGGCCGCGCGGATCAGGTGATACTGTGAGCCCGAGGCGCGGCGCCCCAGCGCCATGCGCGCACCCCAACGCCATGCCAGCGCCGCAACACCACGCAGGAGACCTCCAATGAAACC
>CADEEN010000409.1 GCA_902826345.1 uncultured Burkholderiales bacterium
CGCAATGAAGGGCAACGTCGTCGACCTGGCGGTCGGCGTCATCATCGGCGCGGCCTTCGGCAAGATCGTCGATTCGATCGTCAAGGACCTGATCATGCCGATCGTCGGCAAGGTGCTCGGCGGCCTGGACTTCAGCAATTACTTCATCAAGCTGTCTGAAGGCCCGGCAGGCATCCCGCAGACCTACGAAGCGCTGACGAAGGCCGGCGTTCCCGTCTTCGCCTACGGCAACTTCATCACCGTGGCCATCAACTTCATCATCCTGGCCTTCATCATTTTCCTGATGATCAAGCAGATCAACCGGCTGAAAAATGCGGCGCCCCCGGCGCCGCCGGCGCCGGCCGAAGACACCGTGCTGCTGCGCGAGATCCGCGACGCGCTCAAGCGCTGACACGAGCGGCCCGCTACGCGCCGCGCCGGGTCGCTTTTTTCGACGCATACTTGACGCTGCGCCCCTCCCAGGCGCGGCATCGACTCGTCCGGCCCCGCTGCTGAAGGAGCCCGCCGCGCCGCCAGAGCGCCCTGCCCGCATGAATCCCTCCGCTCCCGTCGTCCCCGCCGCGCTCAAAGCGGCCTCGCAGCGCGTCAAGGCCGCAGCACGCGATGCCGCACTGCGCTGCGTGGATTCGCTCGGCGTGGCGGCGCTGGCGAGCAGCCGTACGATCGAGCGCGAGGAATTCCTGGCCGCGCAGTTCGAGCTCAACAAGCGTCATTCGGCGTACGTGATGACCTTCAACGAGCACCTCGACGAAGGTGTGCTGCGCGAGATGCGCCGCCTCGAGTCGAGCCCATCGAAGTTCAACAGCAAGCTCGGCTCGACCTGGCAGAGCCTGACGCTGGTCGAGGACCGCGAGGTGGAGAATCAGGTCACCGCCGATCGCATCGCGCTGACGCTGCAACACGAGTGCGAGTGGGAGCTGCGCGAGCTCGATACGTTGCTGATGGGGCTGTTGCACACCGCCAGCCGCAAGGACGGCGAGTACCGCAACCCACTGCGACCCGAGCTGATCGGCAAGTCGATGGTCACCGCCTGCGATGCCGTCAGCGATCGCCCGGAGGTGCGGCGCCTGCTGACCGAACACATGGGCCGCAGCCTGGCCAGCGCCATGCCGACGCTCTACGGCACGATCGTGCAGGAGCTCAAGTCGGCCGGCGTGCGCGCGCCGGACATGACGGTGCGTGGCGTGCAGGGCCCAGGCAACGACCCGGTGCACCAGGCCCACGCCCACACCGGCTACGACACGCTGGGCCGGCCGATCGGCGTCGACGGCGAGGCCATCGACAGCGCGCCGGGCCGCCTTACAGGCTCATCGGGATCGTCGACATCGTCCGGCTCGAGCGGCCTGGCCAGCACCCGCTCGGGCATCGCCAGCACCGGCGGCTACGGCGCCGCCAGCCTGGGCAACAGCCCCGGCGGCTACAGCCGGGCCGGCGCGACGATCGGCCAGGTCGATGCCGAGGTGATGACGCTGATCCGCCGTCTGGCGATGCTCGGCAACCTGGCCACCGACACGCAGATCGCCGCGGCCGCCGGCCTCGACGCCAGCGGCGCGCCGCTGCCGCACAACCTGATCGTCGCCAACCGCGACGAGCTGCGTCGCGCCGCCAGCGGCTCGCTCGACCACATGGTGATCGACGTCGTCGGCAGCCTGTTCGACCAGATCCTGGCCGACCCGAAGATCGCGCCGCAGATGGCGCGCCACATCGCCCGGCTGCAACTGCCGGTGCTGCGCGCCGCGCTCGGCGACGCCACGTTCTTCTCGTCGCGCCGGCACCCGGTGCGCCGCCTGGTCAACCGCATCGCCTCGCTGGCGGTGGCGTTCGAAGACTTCAGCCAGGGCCCGGGGCAACATTTTCTGCAGCTCGTGCGCGAACTGGTCGACGACATCGTCGGCGGCGACTTCGACCAGATGCTGGTCTACGAGCAAACGCTCGACAAGCTCGAGTCCTTTGTCGCCGAGCAGGCCAAGCGCGATGTCGAGGCGCGGAGCGACGCCGGCAACGTGCTCGACAACAAGGAGAGCGAGCTGCTGATGCAGCAGCGCTACACACAGCAGCTGCATGCCGCACTGGCCCCGGTGCCGATGGACGATTTCATGCGCCAGTTCCTGACGCAGGTGTGGAGCCAGGCGCTGATGAAGGCCATGCTCAAGTACGGCGCCGACAGCGAGGAGTTGAAGCGCCTGCGCGGCGGCGGCCGCGAACTGGTGCTCTCCGTGCAGCCCAAGGGCTCGCCGGCCGACCGCAAGGCCTTCCTGGTGCGCCTGCCGCAGCTGATGAAAGACCTGAACGAAGGCATCTTCCTGATCGGCTGGCCGCCGAAAGCAAAGAAGGACTTCTTCGCCAAGCTGCTGCCGGCGCACGCTGCTTCGCTCAAGCGCGAGTCGATGCGCATGCTCGACTACAACCTGCTGTCGCGCCAGCTCGACACGATTTTCGCCACGCCGCTGCCGCGCGCCGAAGACAACGTGCGCGGCCTGTCCGCGATTCCCGTGCTCGAAGACGTCGTCGTCGAGCCCTTCACCGCCGAAGAAGCGCAGCGCATCGGGCTGGTCCAGGAAAGCGCGATCGACTGGGACGGCCACGTCGACATCGACCTGTCGGCCGAGGAGGCCGATGGGGCCGAACCCGAAGTCACGGAACACGACCAGGTCATCGAGGGCCTGCCCGAGCCCGAACCGATCGAGCCGACCAAGGGCGCGACGCTGGCCGACCACGTGCAGATCGGCTTCTCGTACCGCATGCACTTCGAGGGCTCGTGGCACAAGGTGCGCCTGTCGCACATCAGCCCGGGCCGCACCTTCTTCGTCTTCACGCGCGGCAAGGACCACCAGCACGCCATCTCGATGACGGCGCGCATGCTCTACCGGCTGTGCGAGACCGGGCGCCTGCGCGCTTTCGAGAACGCCTACTTGATCGAGCGCGCGACGGCGCGAGCGAGGAAGCAGTTGTCGGCGCTGCGTGGTGGCGCGAGCAGCACGTCAGCGGCGTCGTTGTCGAGGCACTAGGCGCCGGCTGCGGCTTGCGCCCAACCGATCGCTGCGATCAGGCTCGACGCATCGGCCACGCCGCGGCCGGCGATGTCGAACGCGGTGCCATGGTCCGGGCTCGTGCGCACGAAGGGCAGGCCGAGCGTGACGTTGACGCCGTGCTCGACGCCGAGGTACTTCACCGGGATCAGGCCGTGGTCGTGCGTCATCGCGACGACGAGATCGAACTCGCCGCGGCGGGCGCGCATGAAGACGGTGTCGGGCGCGAACGGGCCGTGCGCGTCGATGCCTTGGGCGCGCGCCGCGGCGACGGCCGGCGCGATGATCGTCTGCTCCTCGTCGCCGAACAGGCCGTCTTCGCCGGCGTGCGGGTTCAAGCCGGATACCGCGATGCGCAGGCGCTGCGCGCTCGCGTGGGCGATGCGGATCGTGCCGAGCACCGCGTCGAACGTCACCGCGTCGATCGCGCTCTTCAGCGACTGGTGGATCGTCACCAGCACGACGCGCAGCTCGTCGTTGGCCAGCATCATGCGCACCGGCATGCCGCCGGCCAGCGCCTGCAGCATTTCGGTGTGGCCGGGATGCGGCACGCCGGCCGCGGCGAGCGCGGCCTTGTGGATCGGCGCGGTGACGATGGCGCGGCCTTCGCCGCGCTGCACGGCGTGCACCGCCGCTTCGATGCACCGGGCCGCGGCCTGGCCGGCGCGTGCATCGACGACGCCCCACGGCAGTTGATCGAGCGCCGCCGGCACGCCTTCGGGCTGCCACACCGGGAGGCAGCGCGGCGGGCATGACGGCAGGTCGCGCGCCGAGTCGAGCTGCGCGATCGGCCACGGGTCTTGCAGCAGCGCCATCGCGCGGCGCATCACGCCGACGCCGCCGACGACCACCGCATCAGCCGCCGCGCCCTGCACAAAAGCGCGCGCAATGATCTCGGGGCCGATGCCGACGGGGTCGCCCATCGAGATCAGGAGCGTCACGCCGGGGTCTCGATCTCGATGAAAGGATGTTCTAGCGCGACCCGCTCGGCCAC
>CADEEN010000410.1 GCA_902826345.1 uncultured Burkholderiales bacterium
GACGTGATCAGCAGCGACTGCGCGCTGGCCGGGCACCACATCGCGCAGGGCATGGCCCAGGCGGGCACGCCGGCAAAGGCCGTGGAGCATCCGCTCACGCTCGTGCGCATCGCCTACGGACTGGAGTGACCCCGCCATGACCATCACCCGCGACAGCCTGCTCACGCTCGAGGCCTATTCGAAGATCCGCAAGAGCTCGCGCGCCGGGACCATCGCCCACCGCCGGCTGCGCAGCGTGGCGCTGGGCGAGCACATGACGCTGCAGTTCGAGGACGAGCAGACCATCCGCCGCCAGATCCAGGAGATGCTGCACATCGAGAAGATCTTCGACGAGGACGGCATCCAGTCCGAGATCGACGCCTACGCGCCGCTGGTGCCCGATGGCAGCAACTGGAAGGCGACGTTGCTGATCGAGTACCCCGACCCGCACGAGCGCAAGCGAGAGCTGGCGCGGCTGATCGGCGTCGAGGACCGTGTCTTCGTCGAGGTCGAGGGCCATGCGCGCGTGTACGCGATCGCCGACGAAGACCTGGACCGGGAGACGGACGAGAAGACCTCGGCGGTGCACTTCGTGCGCTTCGAGTTCAGCGACGCGCAGCGCAGCGCGATCCGCGCCGGCGCGGCGGTGAAGCTGGGCTGCGATCACCGCAATTACCCGTCGCATGTGCAGATCGAGGCGGAAACGCTGGCGTCGCTGGCCGGAGATTTGCGGCCCTAAACTGGCCGCATGACACTGTCTCCGATCGTCGCCGGCACCTGGCGGCTGCCCGAGTGGGAGTTGGACACGCCGGGCCTCGTGCGCTGGATCGCGCAGGTGCTCGACCTCGGCATCACCAGCTTCGATCACGCTGACGTTTACGGCGGCTACAGCGTCGAGGCGGCGTTCGGTGACGCGTTGGCGGCTTCACCCGCGCTGCGAGAGCGCCTGCAGATCGTCACCAAGTGCGGCATCAAGCTGGTCTCGCCGGCGCGGCCGTCGCATGCGGTGAAGCACTACGAGACCTCGCGGGCGCACATCACGGCCTCGGTGGAGAACTCGCTGCGCGCGCTGCGCACCGACCGCATCGACCTGCTGTTGATCCACCGGCCCGATGCGCTGATGGACGCCGACGAGGTGGCGCAGACGTTCGCAGACCTGCGTGCCGCAGGCAAGGTGCTGCACTTCGGCGTCTCGAACCACCTGCCGTCGCAGCTGGCGCTGCTGCATCGCCGCCTGCCGCTGGCGACGAACCAGATCGAGTTTTCGCCGCTGCATCTGGCGGCGCTGGCCGACGGCACGCTCGATCAGGCGCAGGACCTCGGCATGCAGCCGATGGTCTGGTCGCCGCTGGCCGGCGGCCGATTGCTCGCCGCGGCGGACGAACAGGCGCGGCGCGTGCGTGACGTGCTCGCCGCGCTCGGCAAGGAGCGTGGCGCGTCGATCGCGACGATCGCGTATGCGTGGATCCGCCGCCATCCGTCGCGGCCGATCCCGATCACCGGCTCCGGGCGAATCGAGGCTTTGCGCGAGGCCGTGGCTTCGCAGGGCGTTTCATTCACCGCAGAAGACTGGTACCGCGTCTGGCGGGCCAGCATGAACCGCGAGGTCGCATGAACAGCACGAACGACAAGAAGAGTCCCTTCGGCCTGATCGGCCTGGCGGTGATGGGCCAGAACCTGGCGCTGAATGTCGAGAGCCGTGGCTTCCAGGTCAGCGTCTTCAACCGCAGCGTGGAGCCGATGCGCGGGTTCGTCGCCGCGCATTCGGGCAAGCGCTTCGTCGGCGCCGAAACGCTGGATGATTTCGTCTCCAGTCTCGCTTCACCGCGCACCATCATGCTGATGGTCAAAGCCGGCACGCCGGTGGATGCGGTGATCGAGCAACTCACGCCTTTGCTCGACAAAGACGACATCGTGATCGACGGGGGCAACAGCCTGTACACCGACACCGAGCGTCGCTCGGCGGCGCTCGCTGCGAAGGGCTTGCGCTTCGTCGGCGCCGGCGTCTCCGGCGGCGAGGAGGGTGCGCGCAAGGGGCCGTCGATCATGCCCGGCGGGCCGGCGAGCACGTGGCAGGTGCTGCAGCCGATCTTCGAGAGCATCGCTGCCAAGGTCAACGGCCAGCCTTGCGTGATGCACATCGGCGAGGGCGGCGCCGGCCACTACGTGAAGATGGTGCACAACGGCATCGAGTACGGCGACATGCAGCTAATCTGCGAGGCCTACGCGTTGTTCCGGGCGGCGGGCATGAGCAGCGATGCGATGGCCGATGTGTTCGCGCAGTGGAACGCCGGCGACCTGCAGAGCTACCTGATCCAGATCACCGCCGAGATCTTCAAGCAGCGCGACGCCGACACGGGCGCGCCGCTGATCGACGTGATCCTCGACAAGGCGGGGCAGAAGGGCACCGGCCAGTGGACGCTGATCAACGCCGCGGAGAACGCGGTCGTCATCAGCACGATCAATGCCGCGGTCGAAGCGCGCGTGCTGTCGTCGATGAAGGCGGCGCGCGTGGCGGCGAGCGCGCAACTGCATGGCCCGTCGGGCGCGGTGACGGCGCCGCACGCCGAGCTGGTGGCCAAGGTGCACGACGCGCTCTATGCATCGAAGATCGTCAGCTACGCGCAGGGCTTCGACCTGATGCGCGCGATGAGCGAGAAGAAGGGATGGGCGCTCGACCTCGGCGGCATTGCCGGCATCTGGCGCGGCGGCTGCATCATCCGAGCGCAATTCCTCGGCCACATCACCGACGCCTACCGCCACGACCCGCGCTTGCCCAATCTGATGCTCGCACCATTCTTCCGCGATGTGCTCAATCGCAGCCAGGCCTCGTGGCGTGAGGTCGTGGCGCTCGCAGTGACGCACGGCGTTGCCGTGCCGGCGATGAGCGCATCGCTGTCTTACTTTGACGCCTACCGCAGCGCGCGGTTGCCGGCCAACCTGCTGCAGGCGCAGCGCGATTTCTTCGGCGCGCATACCTACGAGCGCACCGACAGGCCGGCGGGCGAGGCCTTTCACACCGCGTGGCCGGAAGTTCAGGAATAGCGTCTATCTCCGGCTTAGCTATCGCCAATACACAGGCGATCGCAGAAAACTAAGAATGTGCGGGTTCGTTCAACAACCCAGGGAACCCGCACCATGAAAACCATCGGCGACAAGCTCGACGCATTCACCATCAACGGCGTCAAGCCCGGCTTCAACCACCACGAAGAAAACGGCGTCTCGGCCTTCGAGACGATCACCGAGAAGAGCTTTCCCGGCAAGTGGAAAGTCATCTACTTTTGGCCGAAAGACTTCACCTTCGTCTGCCCGACCGAAATCGTCGGCTTCGACAAGATTGCCAAGCAATTCGAAGAGCGCGACACCGTTCTTCTCGGCGGCAGCACCGACAACGAGTTCAGCAAGCTCGGCTGGCGGCGTGACCACAAGGACCTGAACAAGCTCGGCCACTGGAGTTTTGGCGACAGCAAGGGCTCGCTGGTGGACATGCTCGGCGTGCGTGACCGCAACGAAGGCGTGGCACTGCGCGCGACCTTCATCGTCGATCCGGACAACGTGATCCAGCACGTGTCGGTCAACAACCTGAACGTCGGCCGCAACCCGGACGAGATCCTGCGCATCCTCGACGGCCTGCAGACCGACGAGCTGTGCCCGTGCAACCGCAACGTCGGTGGGGGCACGCTGTGAACATGGAGTTCCTGCAGGCGATCAAAGACCGCATGCCCGAGTACGCGAAGGACATCCGGCTCAACCTCGACGGCACGATCGCGCGCTCTTCGCTGGCGCCTGAAGACGCGCTCGGTGTGGCGCTGGCGGCCGCCTTTGCGGCCAAGAGCAAGCCGCTGATCGACGCCTTCAAAGCGGCGATCCCCGGCGCCGAGGGCCACGCGGCGCTGACGGCCGCGGCGCTGATGGGCATGAACAACGCCTGGTACCCGTATGTCGAGATGGCCGGCGACGACGAGCTGAAGACACAGCGCGCCGAACTGCGCATGAACGCGTATGCGAGCAGCGGCGGCGTCGCCAAGGCGAAGTTCGAGGCCT
>CADEEN010000411.1 GCA_902826345.1 uncultured Burkholderiales bacterium
CCTTGTTCACCACCTGGCCTTCGTGCACCAGGATGTTCTTCTCCTTGGGCACCAGTTGCTCGTGCACATGGCCTTCCGGGTCGGTGATCTGCAGGCGGTTCTTGCCCTTGGTCTCTTTGCCGAACGACACCGTGCCGGTGACTTCGGCTAGCGAACCGGCGTCCTTCGGCGAACGCGCCTCGAACAGCTCGGCCACCCGCGGCAAGCCGCCGGTGATGTCGCGCGTCTTCTGGCCTTCGACCGGAATGCGCGCCAGCACTTCGCCGGTGGAGAGATCTTGCCCGTCGCGGATCTGGATCAGCGAGCCGACCGGGAAGCCGATCGTCACCGAGTGGTCGGTGCCGGGGATCTTCACTTCGTTGCCCGCAGCGTCGAGCAGCTTGACCTGCGGCCGCACGACCTTGATCGCGCCGCGGCGCTTCGGGTCGATCACCACCAGCGTCGACAAACCCGTCACCTCGTCCAACTGCTTGGCCACCGTGACGCCTTCTTCGACGTTCTCGAACTTCGCCTTGCCGGCGAACTCGGTGATGATCGGTCGCGTCAGCGGGTCCCACGTCGCCAACACGAAGCCGGCCTTCAACTGCTGGTCGGCCTTGACGCCCAGCGTCGCGCCATACGGCACCTTGTGCCGCTCGCGCTCGCGGCCATGCGGGTCGAGCACGATGATCTCGCCGGAACGCGAAATCACCACCAGCTCGCCCTTGCCGTTGCTGACGTAGCGCATCGTCGGGTTGAAGCCGATGTGGCCGTCCGACTTGGCTTCGACGCTGCTGGCCACTGCCGCACGCGAGGCTGCACCACCGATGTGGAAGGTGCGCATCGTCAGCTGCGTGCCCGGCTCGCCGATCGACTGCGCGGCAATCACGCCGACCGCTTCACCGGTGTTGACCAAACCACCGCGACCGAGGTCACGGCCGTAGCACTTGGCGCAGATGCCGAAGCGCGTGGCGCAGGTCAGCGGTGTGCGCACCTTGACCTCATCGACGCCGGCAGCCTCGATCGCATCGAGCGCTTCTTCGTCGAGCATCTGCCCGGCGGCGAGCAGCGGCTGCTGGCTCTCCGGGTGCAACACTTCGACGGCCGAGACACGGCCCAGGATGCGGTCGCGCAGCGACTCGATGACCTCGCCGCCCTCGACCAATGCACGCGTGTTGAAGCCATGCTCGGTGCCGCAATCCACTTCGGTCACGACCAGGTCTTGTGTCACATCGACCAAGCGGCGCGTCAGGTAGCCCGAGTTGGCCGTCTTCAACGCCGTGTCCGCGAGACCCTTGCGCGCACCGTGGGTGGAGATGAAGTACTGCAGCACGTTCAGGCCTTCACGGAAGTTCGCCGTGATGGGTGTCTCGATGATCGAGCCGTCCGGCTTGGCCATCAACCCTCGCATGCCGGCCAGCTGGCGAATCTGCGCGGCGGAACCGCGCGCACCCGAGTCGGCCATCATGTAGATGGAGTTGAACGACTCCTGGTCGACTTCCTTGCCGTGGCGGTCGAGCACCTTCTGCTTGGCGAGCTGGCCCATCATGACCTTGCCCACCTCGTCACCGGTCTTGCCCCAGATGTCGACGACCTTGTTGTAGCGCTCGCCGGCAGTCACCAGGCCCGAGACGTACTGCTGCTCGATCTCCTTGACCTCCTTCTCGGCGCGCTCGATCAGGCCGTGCTTTTCCTTCGGCACCAGCATGTCGTCGATGGCGATCGAGATGCCGGCGCGCGTGGCCAGCTTGAAGCCGGCCTGCAGCAGCTTGTCGGCGAAGACCACCGTCTCTTTCAGGCCGCACTTGCGGAACGAGACGTTGATCAGCTTGCTGATCTCTTTCTTCTTCAGCGCCTTGTTCAGGTTCGAGAACGGCAAGCCATGCGGCAGGATTTCCGACAGCAGCGCGCGGCCGACCGTCGTGTCCACGAGCTTGGGTGTCGAGACCCATTCGCCATCAGCGTCCTTGCTGTACTCGGGCAGGCGCACCGCAATCTTCGCCGTGACTTCGACGATGCCGTTCTCGAGCGCACGGATCATCTCCGACACGTCCGAGAAGATCATGCCCTCGCCCTTGGCGTTGATGCGCTCGCGGGTGGCGTAGTACAGGCCGAGCACCACGTCCTGCGACGGCACGATCGACGGCTCGCCCGAGGCCGGGAAGAGCACGTTGTTCGACGCCAACATCAGCGTGCGCGCTTCCATCTGCGCTTCGATCGACAACGGCACGTGCACGGCCATCTGGTCGCCGTCGAAGTCGGCGTTGAAGGCCGCGCAGACCAGCGGATGCAGCTGGATCGCCTTGCCTTCGATCAGCACCGGCTCGAACGCCTGGATGCCCAGGCGGTGCAGCGTCGGCGCGCGGTTCAGCAGAACCGGGTGCTCCTTGATGACTTCTTCGAGGATGTCCCAGACCACCGGCGTGCCGGATTCGACTTCCTTCTTCGCCGCCTTGATCGTGGTGGCGATGCCCATCGCCTCCAGGCGAGAGAAGATGAAGGGCTTGAAGAGTTCCAGCGCCATCAGCTTGGGCAGGCCGCACTGGTGCAGCTTGAGCGTCGGGCCGACCACGATGACCGAGCGGCCCGAGTAGTCGACGCGCTTGCCCAGCAGGTTCTGGCGGAAGCGACCGCTCTTGCCCTTGATCATGTCGGCCAGCGACTTGAGCGCGCGCTTGTTCGCACCCGTCATCGCCTTGCCGCGGCGGCCGTTGTCGAGCAGCGAGTCCACTGCTTCCTGCAGCATGCGCTTTTCGTTGCGCACGATGATCTCCGGCGCCTTCAACTCCAACAGGCGCGCCAGGCGGTTGTTGCGGTTGATGACGCGGCGATACAGGTCGTTCAGGTCGGAGGTGGCGAAGCGCCCGCCGTCCAACGGCACCAGCGGACGCAAATCCGGCGGCAAGACCGGCAGCACGTCCATCACCATCCACTGCGGCTTGATGCCCGAGCGCTTGAACGCCTCCATGACCTTCAGGCGCTTGCTGTTCTTCTTGATCTTCAGCTCGCTGCCGGTCATGTCGTTGCGCAGCTTGTCGATCTCGACATCGAGGTCGATCTCTTCGAGCAGTTTCTTCACGCCCTCGGCGCCCATCAGCGCGATGAATTCGTCGCCGAACTCGGTGCGCTTGGCGTCGTAGTCGTCTTCGCTCATGATCGAGAACTTCTTCAGCGGCGTCATGCCCGGATCGACGACGACATACGCTTCGAAGTACAGCACGCGCTCGATGTCGCGCAGCGTCATGTCGAGCACCAGGCCGAGGCGGCTGGGCAGCGACTTCAAGAACCAGATGTGCGCGCAGGGCGCCGCAAGGTCGATGTGACCCATGCGGTCACGGCGCACCTTGGTCTGCGTCACTTCGACGCCGCACTTCTCGCAGATCACGCCGCGGTGCTTCAAGCGCTTGTACTTGCCGCACAAGCACTCGTAGTCCTTGATCGGGCCGAAGATCTTGGCGCAGAACAGACCGTCGCGTTCCGGCTTGAAGGTCCGGTAGTTGATGGTCTCGGGCTTCTTCACCTCGCCGAACGACCAGCTGCGGATCTTCTCCGGGGAAGCCAGGCCGATCTTGATGGCATCGAAATGCTCATCCGGGGTGAACTGCTTGAAAAGGTCGAGTAGTCCCTTCATGCGTGTGCTCCTTAATTCCGTTCAAGTTCAATGTCGATGCCAAGGGAGCGGATCTCCTTGACCAGGACGTTGAACGATTCAGGCATGCCAGCTTCGATCGCGTGCTCGCCCTTAACGATGTTTTCGTAGACCTTGGTGCGGCCGTTCACGTCGTCGGACTTCACGGTCAGCATTTCCTGCAGCACGTAGCTCGCGCCATAGGCCTCCAAGGCCCAGACCTCCATCTCGCCGAAGCGCTGACCGCCGAACTGCGCCTTGCCGCCCAGCGGTTGCTGCGTGACCAGCGAGTACGGGCCGGTCGAGCGGGCGTGCATCTTGTCGTCCACCAGGTGGTGCAGTTTCAAGACATGCATGTAGCCCACGGTGACCGCGCGCTCGAAGGCCTCGCCGCTGCGGCCGT
>CADEEN010000412.1 GCA_902826345.1 uncultured Burkholderiales bacterium
GGGTTGTTCTTCGTCCGCCGTTGCAGCACCTGGATGGCGCGGCGGATCTCGTCGTCGCGGCCGATCACCGGATCGAGCTTGCCTAGTCGTGCGCGCTCGGTGATGTCGAGCGTGTACTTCTTCAGTGCCTCGCGCTGGCCTTCGGCTTCGGCCGAGTCGACGCTGGCGCCGCCGCGCACCGCGTCGATCGCGCCTTCGAGCGCCTTCCTCGTCGCACCATGGCCGCGCACGATGCCGCCGAGGTCGGTCTTCGCATCGGCGAGCGCGAGCAAAAACATCTCGCTGGCAATGAATTGGTCGCCGCGCTTGTTGGCTTCCTTCTCCGCCGCTTGCAGCAGCGCGACCAGATCACGCCCGGGCTGCACCACCTGGCCCTGGCCCTGCACCTGCGGCAGGCCGGCAACGGCCGTGTCGAGCGCAGTCTTCAACGCCGCGGTGTTCGCGCCGGCGCGGTCGAGCAGCGCCTTCGGTCCGTCGGGCTGCGCCAGCATCGACGCCAGCAGATGCGCCGGCTCGATGTACGGGTTGTCGCGCGCCACGGCCAGGCTCTGCGCCTCGGCCAGCGCCTGCTGGAATGCGGTCGTCAGTTTGTCGATGCGCATGGTGATCTCTCGGCTGGATTCAACTCATCTCGACGTGGGGCGGATACTGGGTAATTCAAGGGTCGCGGGCCTGCTGCAGATCGAGCGCCAGATCGGACTTGCGCACCTTGCCGAGCGCAGTTTTCGGCAGTGCGTCCAGCACGACGGTGCGGCGCGGGTGTTTGAAGCGCGCCAACCCGGCGTCGAACGCCGCCTGAAGGCGCACGAGGTCGATCTCGCGGCCCGCGCGCGGCACGACGGCCAGCACCGCCATCTCGCCCCACTGCGCGTCCGGCAAGCCGACGACTGCGGCCTCGGCCACGGCGGCGTCGGCCAGCGCGATGCCCTCGATCTCCGCCGGCAGGATGTTCTCGCCGCCGGAGATGATGAGCTCCCTGGCGCGGCCGATGATCTCGTAGTAGCCGTCGCCATCGACACGCGCCAGGTCGCCACTGCGAAACCAGCCGTCTTCGGCAAACGCGTCGTCGTTCGGCCGCCGGTGGTAGCCGCGCGCCAGGTTCGGCGCCCTCACCTGTACTTCACCGTTCACCAGACGCACCTGCACACCCAACGCCGGCTTGCCGGCGGAGCCCGCATGCGCCATCGCTTCTTCGGGCCGCAGCACCAGCGTCACCGGCCCGGTCTCTGTCGCGCCGTAGACCTGCGCCACCGGCACGCCGCGCGCGTGAAAGGCCTCGATCAAAGGCCGCGGCACGATCTGCGAGCCGCAGTTGATGAAGCGCAGCGACGACAGACCGGCGCCGGCCCAGCGCGGGTGTTCGATCAGCGCGCGCATCGTCGCCGGGACGAGCAGGCAGGTCGTCGGCCGCCACGACGCCACGTCGTCGAACCACGCACCGGCATCGAAGCGCGGCTGCAGGCGCACCGTGCCGCCGGCGGCCAGCGTCGGCAGCACCTGGATGCACAGGCCGCCGACGTGGAACAGCGGCAGCACGGCGAGCGTGCGCGTCGTCGCATCGAAGCCCTGAGCGTCGATCGCCGCGTCGATGTTGGCCACCATCGCCGCCTGCGTGTGCAACGCGCCCTTCGGCGCACCGGTGGCGCCGCTGGTGTAGACGAGCAGCAGGTCGTCGTGCCTCGTGTGTGGCGGCTCTGCGGATGGCGCCACGCCGTCGAGCGCGCTGAACGCCGCATCGCACTGCCATGCTGCCAGCCCGGCGTGCGCAGCGATCGTGCGCAGCTCGTGCGCCGACAGCCGCCAGTTCAGCGGCACGAATCGCGCATGCAGGCGCGCGCAGGCGAACAGCGCAGCCAGCATCGACACGCTGTTCGAACCAAGCCAGCCGAAAGCCGAGCCGCGCGCGATGCCGCGTTCAGACAGGCGCTGACGCCAGCCATCGATCTCGCGGTGCAGTGCGTCGCAAGTCCAGACACGCGCACCGATCTCCAGCGCCGGAGCGCTGCCATGCGGCAACCGCTCCAACAGCAGACTCATGTCACGGCTCGATGACCTCGTCGCGCTCACCCGACTCGTACAGGCACTCACGCCCCAATCGGTCGATACACAGCTCGGCCGTCCACGGCAGCATCAGCGAGCCGCAGCGCGAATCGCGGTACAGGCGCTCGAGCGGCAGCGACTTCAGCATCGATTGCCCGCCGCAGGTGCGCACCGCCAACTGGCAGATCTCGTTGGCGTTCTCCATGATCGTGTAGTGCGCGGCGTACAGGCGCAAGCGCGCGTCCTTGTCCGGGTCGACGCGCGCTTCGCGCGCCGTCTGCAAGAACAAGGCGCGCGTTTGCTCGAGCATGACGCGCATCTGCGCCACCGCGATCTGCTTGGTGGTGTACATGCGGCGCTTCACCGGCGGCGTGCCCGGCACCTCGCCGCGCAGGTAGGCAACGCAAAAGTCGTACGCTGCCTGCGCAATGCCGAAGTAAGTCGGCGACAGCGTGGCGAACATGTGCGGATAGCGCGACGCGGCCTGGAAGTACAGCCCCTCGGGCATCAGACGCGCGTCGTCGCCGACCTGCACGTCGTCGAACGTCAGCGTGCGGCTGACGGTGCCACGCATGCCCAGCGGATCCCAATCGCCACTGACCGCCACGCCGGCGGCCTTGGCCGGCACCGCGAGGTAGAGCGAGTCGCGCAGCGTGCCCGCTTCACCGTCTTCGCGCTCCAGCGTGCACAACACGCCGTAGTAGTCGGCAGCGCCGGACAGCGAGGCGAAGATTTTCTTGCCGACGACGCGGTAGCCGCCTGGGACCTTGATCGCTCGCGTGCCCCAGGGCGCCTTGCCGGCGGCCGCGGCGCCGCCTTCGGAGAAAGGCTGCGAGTAGATGCGGCCCTCGCCGACGATGCGCGCGAAGTGCAGGCCGCGGATGCGCTCGTGGTCGGCGCGCTGCGCGGCCGTCATGTCCAGCGCATCGGCGATCGCACCGGCCCACAGCGTCGAGCAGACGTGCATGTTGAACGACAGCGCGGTCGAGCCGCAATGGCGGCCGAGCTCGGCCGCGACCATGACGTAGGTCGCGAAGTCGGCGCCCATGCCGCCGTGCGCTTTGGGCACGCAGATGCCGAGCAGCCCGGCCTGGCGCAGATCGGCGTAGTTGTCGAACGGAAAACTCGCTTCGCGGTCCCAACGGGCGGCGCGGCCGGCGAACTTTTCGCGGCCGAGCGACGACGCGAGCGCGAGCAGGTCGCGCTGCGGTTGCGTCAGTGCCGACACGTCGCCGGCGATCGAAGGCAAGTCGGCCATGGCAATCACGCCTCAAAGATGAGCAAGCAAGAAGGAAACGAGCATCGGATTGATCAGCTTCGGCGCCTCCATGTGCGCCAGGTGCCCGACCCCGGGCAGGCAGCGGTACTTCGCGCCTTCGATGCGCGCGGCCATCGCCGACATCACCGCCGGCGGCGCGTTGCGATCGTCGCCGCCGGCCAGGCACAACACCGGCACGCGGATCTCGGGCAGCGCGGCGCGGCGGTCGAAGCCGACGATGGCATGCAGCGCGCTGCGGTAGGTGGCCTCGGGCACGGCGCACATCAGCAGCGCGGCGCGCGCCACCACGTCGTGCGCCGCGTTCGCCGAGGCCATGCCCTTGACGAGACCCGGCGCCAGCTTGGCCATGCCGCGGCCGGCATCGAGCGGCGACAGGCGCTGCGCCAGGTACTCCTGCTGCCACGCGCCGTCGGCGCGGCCGAAGGCCGGCGAGGTGGCCAGCAGCACCATCGCATCGACCTCCTGCGGCGCACCGGCGACGAGGTCGAGCGCCACCATGCCGCCCATGCTGTGGCCCACCAGCGCCACCTTGGCCGAGCAGTAGCGTGGCAGGGACCACAGCGTCTCCAGCACCAGCGACGACATGCGCTGCATGTCGAGAAACGCCGGCAGCGGCGAGTGCCCGTAGCCCGGCAGATCGATGGCGATGGCGCAGAAGCCGGCCCGGGCCAGCGCGCT
>CADEEN010000413.1 GCA_902826345.1 uncultured Burkholderiales bacterium
TCTTGAGGGGGTAGTGGCGAAAGCTGTGCGAGTTCGAGTCTCGCCGTCGGCACCATCAACAGCACAAGCGCTCTCTCTCTCGATTTCCTGATCTTCGAACATGGACTTGCAACCCTACCTGCCCGTCATCCTGTTCATCCTGGTTGGTGTTGCGGTCGGCGTCGCGCCGCAGGTGCTCGGCTTTGTGTTCGGCCCCAACCGGCCCGATGCCGAGAAGAACAGCCCCTACGAGTGCGGCTTCGAGGCCTTCGAGGACGCGCGCATGAAATTCGACGTGCGCTACTACCTCGTTGCCATCCTCTTCATCTTGTTCGACCTCGAGATCGCCTTCCTTTTCCCCTGGGCCGTGGCCTTGAAGGAAATCGGTACCTCGGGCTTTTGGGCCATGATGATCTTCCTCGGCATTCTCGTGGTCGGCTTTGTCTATGAGTGGAAGAAGGGGGCCCTTGACTGGGAATGACAGGCCATGGGAATTGAAGGCGTTTTGAAAGAAGGGTTCGTCACCACCTCGGTGGACACCCTGATCAACTGGTCGAAGACCGGCTCGCTGTGGCCGATGACCTTCGGCTTGGCCTGCTGTGCCGTCGAGATGATGCATGCCGGCGCGGCGCGCTACGACATCGACCGTTTCGGCATGCTCTTTCGCCCCAGCCCGCGGCAGAGCGACTTGATGATCGTCGCCGGCACGCTGTGCAACAAGATGGCGCCGGCCCTGCGCAAGGTCTACGACCAGATGGCCGAGCCGCGCTGGGTCATCAGCATGGGCTCGTGCGCCAACGGCGGCGGCTACTACCACTACAGCTACTCGGTCGTGCGCGGTTGCGACCGCATCGTGCCGGTGGACGTGTACGTGCCCGGCTGCCCGCCGACGGCAGAGGCGTTGTTGTATGGCGTGCTGCAACTGCAGGCGAAGATTCGCCGCGAGAACACCATCGCGCGATGACCTCAAAGCTCGATTCGTTGCAGGCGGCGCTCGAAACAGCGCTTGGCCCGAAGATCAGCAAACTCGTGCGCGACCGCGGCGAGCTGACGATCACCGTCAAAGCTGCGGACTATTTTGCGGTGGCGCTGCGCCTGCGCGATGACGAGTCGCTCGCTTTCGAGCAGTTGATCGACCTGTGCGGCATGGACATGTCGAGCTGGAAAGACCAGGCCTGGGACGGCGCGCGTTATGTCGTCGTCTCGCACCTGTTGTCGGTGTCGAAGAACTGGCGCGTGCGCCTGAAGGTGTTCTGCCCCGACGACGACCTGCCGCTGGTGGCTTCGCTCACGGACGTCTGGAGTGCCTGCAACTGGTTCGAGCGCGAAGCCTTCGACCTCTACGGCATCCTCTTCGAAGGCCATGCCGACCTGCGCCGCATCCTCACCGACTACGGCTTCATCGGCCACCCGATGCGCAAGGACTTCCCGACCACGGGCCATGTCGAAATGCGCTACGACGCCGAGCAGAAGCGCGTGATCTATCAGCCGGTGACCATCGAGCCACGCGAGATCGTGCCGCGCATCGTGCGCGAAGACCAATACGGCGGGCTCCACTAGCCATGGCCGAGATCAAGAACTACACGCTGAACTTCGGCCCGCAGCATCCGGCTGCGCACGGTGTTCTCCGCCTCGTCCTCGAGTTGGATGGCGAAGTCATTCAGAGAGCCGACCCGCACATCGGCCTCTTGCACCGCGCGACGGAGAAACTCGCCGAAAGCAAGACCTACATCCAGAGCCTGCCCTACATGGACCGCCTCGACTACGTGTCGATGATGGCCAACGAGCATGCGTACTGCCTGGCCATCGAAAAGCTGATCGGCATCGACGTGCCCGAGCGCGCGCAGTACATCCGCGTCATGTTCGCCGAGCTGACGCGCATCCTGAACCACCTGCTCTGGCTCGGCGCGCACGGCCTCGACTGCGGGGCGATGAACATCCTCATCTACTGCTTCCGCGAGCGCGAAGACATCTTCGACATGTACGAAGCGGTGAGCGGTGCACGCATGCACGCCGCGTACTTCCGCCCCGGCGGTGTCTACCGCGATCTGCCGGCGCAGATGCCGCAGTACAAGGTCTCGCGCATCAAGAACCAGAAGGCGATCGATGCGCTGAATCAGAACCGCGAGGGCTCGCTGCTCGACTTCATCGAAGACTTCTGCGACCGCTTCCCGGCCAACGTCGACGAGTACGAGACCCTGCTCACCGACAACCGCATCTGGAAGCAGCGCACGGTCGGCATCGGCGTCGTCACGCCCGAGCGTGCGTTGAACCTGGGCTTCACCGGCCCGATGCTGCGCGGCTCGGGCATCGAGTGGGACCTGCGAAAAAAGCAGCCCTACGATGTTTATGAGCGCATGGACTTCGACATCCCGGTCGGCGTCAACGGCGACACGTACGACCGCTACCTGGTGCGCATCGAGGAGATGCGCCAGGCCAACCGCATCGTCAAGCAGTGCATCGCCTGGCTGCGCGCGAACGATGGCCCGGTGATCACGAGCAACCACAAGGTGGCGCCGCCGTCGCGCGTGGACATGAAGTCGAGCATGGAAGAGCTGATTCACCACTTCAAGCTCTTCACCGAAGGCTTTCATGTGCCCGAAGGCGAGGCCTACGCAGCCGTCGAGCATCCGAAGGGCGAGTTCGGCATCTACCTGTCGAGCGACGGCGCGAACAAGCCGTACCGATTGAAGATCAGGCCGCCGGGCTTCTCGCATCTGGCGGCACTCGACGAGATGGCGCGCGGCCACATGATCGCCGACGCGGTGGCGATCATCGGCACGATGGACATTGTGTTCGGAGAGATTGATCGATGAAGCTGAGCGAGCAAACCATCGCCCGCTTCGACCGCGAAGTGGCGAAGTACCCCGCCGATCAGAAGCAGTCGGCCGTGATGGCCTGTCTGGCCATCGTGCAGCACGAGCAAGGCTTCGTCTCGCAAGAGGCCGAAGCGGCGATCGCCGCGCACCTCGGCATGCCGCCGATCGCGGTGCACGAGGTGACGACCTTCTACAACATGTACAACCAGCAGCCTGTTGGGCAGTGGAAGCTCAACGTCTGCACCAACCTGCCGTGCGCCCTGCGCAACGGCGAGGGCGCGCTGGCGCACCTGTGCGCCAAGCTCGGCGTCGAGCCCTATGGCACGACGAGCGACGGCGTGTTCACCGTGCAGCCGAGCGAGTGCCTCGGCGCCTGCGCCGACGCGCCGGTAATGCTGGTCAACGACCGCGAGATGTTGAGCTTCATGGACCAGAAGCGGCTCGACGATCTCGTGGACACCTTGAAGGCGCATGCGAAATGAAAGCCGCTGCTGTCGATCTGTCGCGATTCAAGGCCACCGGCCGCGAGACCTGTTTTCATGGCCGCCACATCGAGGCGCAGATTTACGCCGGCCTCGATGGCAGCAACTGGCGATTGAAGGATTACGTCGCCCGTGGCGGCTACTCGGCGCTGAAGAAAATCCTCGGCAAGGACGGCGCGCCGCCGAAGACCGATTCAGAGGGCAAGCCGTTGCCTCCAGGCATGACACCCGACCAGGTCGTCGCCGAGTTGAAGACCAGCGCGCTGCGCGGGCGCGGCGGCGCGGGTTTCCCGACCGGCCTGAAGTGGAGCTTCATGCCGCGCGCCTTCCCCGGCGCGAAGTACCTCGTCTGCAACTCCGACGAAGGCGAGCCCGGCACCTGCAAGGACCGCGATCTGCTGGCCTTCAACCCGCACATGGTCATCGAAGGCATGGCGCTTGCCGCCTACGCGATGGGCGTGAAGACGGGCTACAACTACATCCACGGCGAGATCTTCGAGGTCTATCAACGCTTCGAAGAGGCGCTCGACGAAGCGCGCGCTGCGGGCTTCCTGGGCGACAAGATCGCCGGCAGCGAGTTCAGCTTCCAGCTGCACGCCTTCCACGGTTTCGGCGCCTACATCTGTGGCGAAGAAACCGCGCTGCTCGAATCGCTCGAAGGCAAGAAGGGCCAGCCGCGCTTCAAGCCGCCGTTCCCGGCCAGCTTCGGCC
>CADEEN010000414.1 GCA_902826345.1 uncultured Burkholderiales bacterium
CTGCAGCAGGTGGGTGGGGAAGTAGGGGCGCGACGTGTTCGGCGTGGCCTGCAGCGCGCCCAAGCCAGCCGAGCGCAAGGCGAGCTTGAAGGCCCGCTGAAATCGCTGCTCATGCCAATGGTGCCGGCGCAACGCGCCGCTGCGCGGATCGACAGCGAGCGCGGTTTGCGGAAACACCCAGTGCCACGTCCACGAGCGCGATGCCAGCGGGTACTTTCGCGCCAGTGCGTCGGGCAGCCAAACGCCTTCGCGGCCAGCGTCGCGGTCCGCCTGCCAGACCTGACGCGCGTGGGCGAGTTGCGCCTGAAGGCTCTCGCGCAACGCATCGGGCAACATGAGTGCGCGGTCCTTGCCGCCCTTGCCTTCGCGCACGATCAACGTGCGATGCGCGAAATCGACATCCTTGACGCGCAGGTGCAGCGCTTCCGCAATGCGCATCCCGGTGCCATAGAGCAACTGCGCGAACAGGCGCAACTGCGGCTCTTCGAAGGCGCCGAGCAGGGCAGCCACCTGATCCACCGTCAACACCACCGGCAAGCGCCGCTTGACGCGCGGCCGCGCCACGTCGGCCAGCCACGGCAACTGCATGCCGAGCACTTGCCGATACAAGAACAGCAGGCCCGACAGCGCCTGCCGGTGCGTGGCCGGCGAAACCTGTCGATCTGCAGCCAGATGGGTCAGGTACGCCTGCACCTCCGCCTGTCCCATCTCACGCGGATGGCGCAGTCGATGAAAGCGCACAAAGTCCCGAATCCAAAGCACGTACTGCTGTTCGGTGCGCAGGCTGTAGTGCATGACCCGCGCCACGCGGCGCGCCTCGTTGAGCAAGGTTGGCGCACCGGTGGGCCGAGGCGACGACGGTGCAGACAAAGCAGCGGTGCCAGGCGAAGCATCCGTGTGCATGGTGTTATCCGTCGAAGTGAGACTGTTGTTTTATACAGTACTCTGCGGCGTGGCGTCTCGCAAGGAGGGAAAGTGCGGGCCGCCAGGCAGTGACGATCGTGCGGGGCGGTGTTATGTTTGAGCGGTATGCATCAGCTCGATGCTCACAAAAAAGTTCGGCCTCACAAACGACGCCCAGGTCCGGCTCCAGCCGAAGCTAGCGCTCCCGGCTTTTTGTGCATACAATCCGTTTCGTGTGGATCAGCTTCGACCCATCTAAGAACGAACGCAATCTGAGGCTACGAGGTCTTGGCTTCGAGAGAGCAGCAGACTTCAGCTTCGACTCCGCTGTGTTCGTCGTGGACGATCGCAAGGAGTACCCCGAGACTCGGTACGTAGCCCTGGGTCTTCTTGGAGACCGAGTTCACGTTCTGTGTTTCACAGAAACTGCCGACGGGATTCGTGTCATCAGCTTCCGCAAGGCCAACCCAAGAGAGGTGAAGCGTTATGCCCAAGCGCGTTCCACTGACTCGCCCTGACGGCGAAGTCCGAGAGTTGAAGGCCGAAGACATCAAGAGCTTTCGGTCGGCTACTGCCCTGCCCGCTTCACTGCAACAGAAGCTTGGTGTCCGTGGTCCGCAGAAGGCGCCCACGAAAGAACGAGTCACCATCCGTTTGTCCCGAGACGTTGTAGAACGGTTCCGGGCAACCGGTGAAGGTTGGCAGTCCCGAGTCGACGCAGCCCTGCAAGACTGGCTCAAGAAGCAGAAGCGCGGCTCAGTGCAGTGAGGCCGAACCCCTCGCTCAAGCTGACCCGCTACGGCAGGCCTTGTAAGCCCGGTCCGCGCCAGTCGTACTATCGTCGCGTACCGGGCTTACAAGGCCCGCCTCCGCGGGCAGCTTAGCTCGAACGTTAGGCGTCACAGGAGAAGCCTTGGTCACACTCCAGCCCATGATGGCGGCAGACTTTCCGGCCTTCTTTGAGGCGGCTTCGGACAGCTACGCCAACGACAACGTCGCTAGTGGGCGCTGGAATGAGGTCGACGCACCCAACCTCGCGCGCGAAGAGACGAAGCGACTGCTGCCACAAGCAGAGTGCACACCAGACAACTCTCTGTTTGTACTTCTCGATCCAGAGCGCGGGGCCGGGGTTGGCTACCTTTGGTACGGCACGATGACGAGAGGAACAAAGAGGGTCGCGTTCCTCTACCAACTGTATGTGCATCCGCAATACCGACGCCATGGCTATGGTCTGCAAGCGATGCAAGCCTTCGAGCTCGAGTCACTGCGCACGGGGCACCACTCATTGGCCCTAAACGTCTTCACAAGCAATCCCGGAGCACTGAAGCTGTACGAGCGCGTTGGCTACAGTCCGACCAGCATCGGAATGCGTAAGGAGCTGATGCACGGTGACGCCTCTCAAGAAACTCCTTCCAAGTAGTTGATCCGCTGGGGCTTTTTTTCAGGCCGGCGCGATCGGCACGACCTGCAGCCCGAGTTGCTGTGCCCGGCGGTTGAGGTTGGCGACGACGCGCTGGCGGTAGCGCTCTTCGTAGTACGCCTGGCCGCGGTCGGTGTATTCCTCGCCCTTGGTCAGCATCGCGTAGATCAGCCGCGCGAGTTTGTGCGCCGCGGCCGTGACCGCCTTGGGCTTGTCCATCCGAGCGCACAAGCGGCGGTAGTACGCGCCGAGCGCCGACTGGCTCGTGCGCAGCGCCGCGGCTGCCAGCTTCAAGGCCTGCGCGGCGCGGTTGGCCACGCGCGCCGTCTTGCCGCTCATCACCTTGCCGCCGGTGATCTTGGTGCCCGGGCACAGCCCGAGCCAAGAGGCGAAGTGCTTGTCGTCGGGGAACTTGCTCATGTTCGCGCCGACCTCGCTCATCACCACGAGTGCGGTCGTCACGTCGATACCATCGATGCGCGTCAGATCCACGCCGCACATCTTGAACAGTCGCGTGCGCAGATCGAACTTCGGCGCGTTGCGCGCCTTCGAGCGCTTCTTGCCTTTGGCCGGTTCGGCTTCGGTGGCCTGAAGCACGGCGAGCTGCGCTTCGATCTCGGCGTCGCACTCGGCCAGCTGCGTGCCGCAGAAGTCGAACGCCGCCAGCGCCTGCTTGAGCGCGAACAGGTGTTCGGCGCGCCAGTGGCCTTGCAGGCTGGCGGCGATCTCGTCGGCGCTGGCCTTGACGCGCACGTCGCACAGCGCGGCCAGCGTGTGGCCGTCGCGTTCTCCGGCCACGATGGCGCGCAGGATCGCTTGGCCCGAGGCCCCCACCACGTCGGCGATGACGGTGGCCAGCTGGATGTTCATCTGCACCAAAGCCTTCTGCATGTGCTGCACCGCGCGCGACTGCGTGCGCAGGATCGTCGCGCGCTGGCGCACCAGAGCACGCAGCGCGCACACCGCGTCGCCCGGGCGGAAGGCCCCGCGCAGCAGGCCGTAGCTCATGAGCTGCTGCAGCCACTGGCAGTCGAGCACGTCGGACTTGCGGCCGGAGACGTTCTTGACGTGGCGCGCGTTGACCAGCAGCACAGTGAAGCCGCGCGCGTCGAGCAGCTCGAACAGGGCAATCCAATACACGCCGGTGGACTCCATCGCCACGGTGTCGACGCCGCACTCGGCCAGCCAGTCGGCCAGGCGCTCGAGCTCGCCGGTGAAGCTGCGGAACTCGCGCACCGGTTCGTCGTCGCGATCGGGCGGCACGGCCACGAAATGGCTGGCGCTGCCGATGTCGATGCCGGCCGCGTTGGGGTGGGTCAGGGCCAGCGGCGCGGCCCTGCTGCTGCTGACGGTTCTCTGCTTGCGCTGCGTCATGGCGTGCTCCATCATGAGGTTGTGGAACGTGACGCCGAGGAGGGGTTGTGTCGTCTTGATCACTCTCTCAAACGGGATGACCACGCGCGAGCCGGCAAGCTCGCGCGAGGACTCACCAATGTCGATGACGCAGCCCATGACCACGCTAACCCGCGGGCAGTACGCACCATTGCTGCAACGGTCTTCCCCGGCGCCGCGTTCCACCTTGCCACAGCGACGGCAAGGAGAGTTTCTTCGGGGCGATTTGCGGCGCGCGCGGGCCGATTACTTCGCTAACC
>CADEEN010000415.1 GCA_902826345.1 uncultured Burkholderiales bacterium
CAAGTTGCGGCGCGCCAGCGATCTGCCCGTCAGCGAAGTCAGCGACGTGACCGGCTTTCCGGCAATGCTCGACGGCCGGGTGAAGACGCTGCACCCGCGCATCCATGGCGGCCTGCTGGCACGGCGCGATCACCCGGCGCACATGGCGGCGCTGGCCGAGCACGGCATCGGCACGATCGACCTGCTCGTCATCAACCTCTATCCGTTTGCACAAGCCACGGCGAAGGCCGACTGCACGCTCGACGATGCGATCGAGAACATCGACATCGGCGGCCCGGCGATGCTGCGCGCGGCGGCGAAGAACTGGCAGGACGTGGCGGTGGTGATCGAGCCCGGCGACTATGCGCAGGTGCTCGCCGAGCTGAAGGCTGGCGGCGTGCAGCGCGCCACCAAGTTCGCGCTGGCGAAGAAGGTCTTCGCGCACACCGCGGCCTACGACGGCATGATCACCAACTACCTGACGGCGCTCGACGACGGCACGGAAAACGACGGCGCGAAAGTGCCGGCGCGAGCCGAGTACCCGGCGGTGTTCAACCTGCAGCTCGTGAAGACGCAGGACATGCGCTACGGCGAGAACCCGCACCAGAGCGCTGCGTTCTACCGCGAGACGACGGTGGCGCACGGCCTGCTCGCCGGTTGGACGCAACTGCAGGGCAAGGAGCTCTCGTACAACAACATCGCCGACGCCGACGCGGCGTGGGAGTGCGTGAAGAGCTTCGTAGACAGCCCAGCGTGCGTGATCGTCAAGCACGCCAACCCCTGCGGCGTCGCCGTCGGCGCGCATGTCGGCGAGGCGTATGCGAAGGCCTTCAAGACCGACCCGACCTCGGCCTTCGGCGGCGTCATCGCCTTCAATGCGCCGCTCGACGGCGCGACGGCCGATCACGTGGCCCAGCAGTTCGTCGAGGTGCTGATCGCGCCCGCGATCACGCCCGAGGCGCGGGCGGTGTTCGCCGCCAAGCAGAACGTGCGCCTGCTCGAAGTGCCGCTGACGTGTGCCGTCAACGCGCTCGACATGAAGCGCGTCGGCGGCGGCTTGCTGCTGCAATCGGCGGATGCGAAGAACGTCGATGCGTCCGACGTCAGGGTGGTGACGAAGCAATCACCGAACGCGCAACAGATGCAAGACCTGCTGTTCGCCTGGAAGGTCGCCAAGTTCGTCAAGAGCAACGCCATCGTCTTCTGCGCCGACGGCATGACGCTCGGCGTCGGCGCCGGGCAGATGAGCCGCATCGACAGCGCGCGCATGGCAAGCATCAAGGCGCACAACGCCGGCCTGACGCTGCAAGGCTCGGCGGTGGCGAGCGACGCTTTCTTCCCGTTCCGCGACGGCCTCGATGTCGTCGTCGATGCCGGCGCGTCGTCGGTGATTCAGCCCGGCGGCTCGATGCGCGACGGCGAAGTGATCGCCGCTGCCGACGAGCGCGGCATCGCGATGGTGTTGACCAGCGTGCGCCACTTCCGTCACTAGGGCCTCAGGCTTTCAGCACAAAGCGCAACGCCTGCGGCAGCCGCGCATTCCACGCCGCCTCGTTGTGCTCGGCGCCCGGCGCCGCCTTCGACAGCCAGTCCTTGCCGGCGACATAGCCCTTGCCCACGCCGATCGCGTCCATGCGCGACTGGTACGGCGCATACAGCCGGTCCAGGCCCAAGCTGCCGTGGTCGAAGTAGAAGCGGTGCGCGCCGGCGCGCGGCAGGTTGGCGTCGAACCAGCTAAGCACGCCCGCAGCCAGCGCGATCATCGGCGGCGCGCCCGGGTTGTCGTGGATGCCGGCGATGCGCGTCACCGGCCAGTGCGTGGACATGCACGCCGCCGCGCCGAAGACCTCGGGGCGGCGGCACAGCGCGTAGAGCGAGGCCAGGCCGCCCATGGAGGAGCCCATGACGACCGTGTCGGCGCGTGACGGCAGCGTGCGAAAGCGCCGGTCGATCTGCGGCTTCAACTCGTCGGCGAGAAAACGCACGTAGGCGTCGGCCGCGAGGTCGGCGCCGGGCAGCGGGTACTCGGCGTCGGCGGTGGCGCGAACATCCGGCGGCAATCCGCGCAGCGCCGCTTCGGGCGCGTATTCGTACCAGCGCTGTGCCGTGTTGCCGACGGCGACGACGATCGTCGGCGACGCGTCACCGAGCGCGATCAGCGCCGCCAGCGCTTCGTCCACGCCCCACGGCACGCCACCGAAGGCGCCGGCCGAGTCGAACAGGTTCTGGCCATCGTGCATGTAGAGCACGCGATGGCGGCGCGAGCGCTCGCGGTCGTAGCCCGGCGGCAGCCACACCGTCACCGCGCGCGGCAACAGCTTGGCATTGCTCGAAGTGATCTCGCCGAGATCGACCAGGCGGCCCGCGCGCGCCGGCGGTTCGGGCGCCTCCTGACGCCGGCCGGCGCAGGCGGTGAACAGCGGCGCAGTGATCAGGGCAGCAGCGAGGTGTCGCCGCTTCATGCGATGGAGCTCGTCATCGTTGTTGTGTTTGTTGTGGCGCTGATTGTGCAAGATCGTGCGTCGGCCCGCCGCTGCCGAAGACCACGCGCGCATGACGCGCGTAGGTCGTGTAGGCCCAGCCCCAGTTCATCAGCACGACCAGGCGGTTGCGAAAGCCGATGAGGAAGAACACGTGCGCGGCCAGCCAGAACCACCACGCCATCGCGCCGGAGAACTTCAAGCCGCCCGGCATGTCGACCACCGCGGCCATGCGGCCGATGGTCGCCATGTTGCCCCAGTCGCGATAGACGAACGGCGTGTTGTCGCTGCGCCCCGCCAGCCGCGCGCGGATCAGCGTGGCCACATGCACGCCCATCTGCTTGGCCGCGGGCGCGACGCCGGGTACGGGCTTGTCGTTGGCTTGCGTCAGTGTGGCCAGGTCGCCGGCGACGAAGACGTTGGGCACTGCGGGCACGCTGAGGTCGGGCTGCACCTGCACGCGGCCGGCGCGGTCCAGCGGTGCGCCGAGCATCGCGCCGAGCGGCGATGCGGCCACGCCGGCGGCCCACAACACCGTCTTGGCCCGCACGCGCTCGCCGCCGCGGGTGTAGCCGTCGGCGTCGATGTGCTGCACCGCGCTGCCCGTCAAGACCTGCACGCCCAGACGCTGCAGTTGCGCGGCGGCCTTGTCGGACAACGCGGGCGGAAAGCTCGACAGCACGCGCGGCCCGGCTTCGATCAGTTGCACGCGCGCGCGCGCCGGGTCGATGCGGCGGAACTCGTTCTTCAGCGTATGGCGCGCGATCTCGGCCAGCGTGCCGGCGAGCTCGACGCCGGTGGGTCCGGCGCCGACGACGGCGAACGTCAACCACGCATCGCGCCCGGCATCGTCGTTCGCGTTTTCGGCCTGCTCGAAGGCCAGCAGGATGCGCCGGCGCAGCGTCATCGCATCGTCGAGCGTCTTCAACCCCGGCGCATGCGCGGCCCATTCGTCGTGGCCGAAGTAGGCGTGTGTGGCGCCGCTGGCGACGAGCAGGTGGTCATACGCCAGCGTCATGCCGTCGGCCAGCGACACGCGCTGCGCCGCGGCGTCGATGCCGACCACCTCGCCGAGTCGCACGGTGACGTTGCGCTGACCGCTGAGGATGTGGCGCAGCGGCGCGGCGATGTCGCCCGCCGACAGGCCGGCTGTCGCCACCTGATAGAGCAGCGGCTGAAACAGATGGTGGTTGGCACGATCGACGAGCGTGATCTCGATCGCCGCCGAGGCCAGCGCGCGCGCGCACCACAAGCCGGCGAAGCCACCGCCGATGACGACGAGGTGGGGTCGTGACCGTTCCATGCCCAGACCCTAGCTCATTTCCACCGATGCGCTCATTGGGGGACACCAGCTAGCATTCGACGCTGATGACCCGTGCCGACCTGATGGGCCTGCTGCTCAATTTCATCGCCCGCTTGATCACGGGCGCGCAGGGCCATTGGAAGGGCTGCCCGCCGACCGCCGAGCAGCGCATCTACTTCGCCAACCACCAGAGCCACCTCGACTGGGTGCTGA
>CADEEN010000416.1 GCA_902826345.1 uncultured Burkholderiales bacterium
GCATGTGAAGGACGGCAAGTTGAAGGCGCTGGCGGTGACGGGTGCCAAACGCTCGCTGCTCGTGCCCGAGTTGCCGACGCTGGCCGAATCGGGCTTGCCGGGGTTCGAATCGACAACGTGGTTCGGCTTTTACGGGCCGAAGGGCTTGCCACCTGAGATCACCAACCGCGTCGCCGCCGAGCTGCAACGCGCGTTGCAGAAGCCCGATGTGGCCGAGCGCTTGGCCAAGCTCGGCGCCGAGCCGGTGGCCGACGTGGGGCCGGCGAAGTTCGCGGCGATGGTCAAGGGCGACAGTGCGCGTTGGGCGGCGCTGATTCGCGAGCGCAAGATTTCAGCGGAGTAGGAAGGCAGTTCATGACCGGTTTCGATTTCACGGCGGCGTACCCGAGCACTCGCTTGCCGGTGTTCGCGCGCAATGCCGTTTCGACCTCGCATCCGCTGGCCGCGCAGGCGGGCTTGCGCATGCTGCAGCAGGGTGGCAATGCGGTCGATGCGGCGGTGGCCACCGCGGCCTGCATGACGATCGTTGAGCCGTGCAGCAACGGCCTCGGCTCGGACGCGTTCTGCATCTTGTGGGACGGGCAGCAACTGCACGGCTTGAACGCGTCGGGGCCAGCGCCGGCCGCGTGGACGCGCGAGCGCTTCGGCAATCTGGCGTCGGTGCCGCTGCGCGGTTGGGACAGCGTCTCGGTGCCCGGCGCGGTGTCGGCGTGGGTCGCGTTGTCCAAGCGTTTCGGCAAGCTGCCGTTCGAGCAGTTGATGGCGCCGGCGGCCGAGATCGCCGAGCGCGGTTATGCCGTGCCCGTCGTCGTGCAACAGAAGTGGACCTTGGCCGCTGCGGTGAGCGACCTCGTCTCGCAACCCGGCTTCGCGCAAACGTTCCTGCCGCACGGCCGCGTGCCACATGTCGGCGAGCGCTTTGCGATGCCGCATGCGGCGCGCGCGTTGAAGCTCATCGGCGCGACGAAGGGTGAGGCGTTCTACCGCGGAGAGATCGCGGCAGCGCTTGCAACGCACGCGCGCGCGAACGGCGGGGCGATGACCGAAGCCGATCTCGCGGCGTACCAGCCCGAGTGGGTCGAACCGCTGGCGCAAGACGTTCGCGGCCACACGCTGCACGAGATCCCGCCGAACGGGCAGGGCATCGCGGCGCAGATGGCACTCGGCATGCTCGAACATTTCGACCTGGCGTCGATGGCGATCGACAGCGCGGCCTGCCAGCATTTGCAGATCGAAGCGATGAAGCTCGCCTTCGCCGATGTCTATCGTTTCGTCGCCGACCCGCGGAACATGGAAGGGCCGGCGTCGATGCTGCTCGATGCGCAGTACCTGGCGTCGCGCGCGAAGCTGATCGACCCGCAGCGCGCGCAGCATTTCGGCCCCGGCTACGGCGTCAAGGGCGGCACGATCTACCTCACCGCCGCCGACGAGCGCGGCATGATGGTCAGCTACATCCAGAGCAACTACATGGGCTTCGGCTCGGGGGTGGTCGAGCCGACGTTCGGCATCAGCCTGCAGAACCGCGGCGCGGGGTTCTCGCTCGATCCCAAGCACCCCAACGTCGTCGCGCCGGGCAAGAAACCGTTCCACACCATCATCCCCGGCTTCCTGACGAAGAACGGTGCGCCGGTGATGAGCTTCGGCATCATGGGCGGCAACATGCAGCCGCAGGCGCATGTGCAGACCCTCGTGCGCATGCTGTGCCACGGGCAGAACCCGCAGGCGGCGTGCGATGCGCCGCGCTGGCGCTTCAACGAGGGGCTCGATGTCAACGTCGAGCGCCACATGCCGGCGGCCACGGTCGACGGCCTGCGCGCGTTCGGCCACCACCTGGTCGGCATCGACGACAGCTACATGGATTTCGGTGCCGGGCAGTTCATCTGGCGCCTGGGCGATCCTGCTGTCGAAGGTTATGTTGCCGCCAGCGATTCGCGGCGCGACGGGCAGGCAGCAGGCTGTTGAAGGTCGATCACCTCGGCCTCGGCTGGCGCTCGCACGTTCTGGCGTGCGGCTTCGGCGGCGAGATCGTCGAGTGCGACGACTGCATCGTCGTGCGCTCGCCGTCGATGCCGACGTACTACTGGGGCAACTGCCTGATCCTGCCCGCGGCGCCGCGCGACGACGAGCTGGGGCACTGGTTGCAGCGCTTCGACGACGAGATCGCGCGCCGTCAGCCCGACTCGCAGCACATCGCATTCGGCGTCAATGCCGATGCGTTGCCGCACGCCTTGCCGGCGTGGCGCGCCGCCGGCATCGACGAGTTCGACGACACGGCGGTGCTGACGCTCGAACCCTCCGATCTATCTCCCGCCCCGCCGGTGCGCAACACGCCCGAACTGGTCTTGCGCACGCTCGACCTGGCGCGGGAGATCGATCTTGCGATAGAAGCCCAGGTGCAGGCGCGCGACGCGTCGTTCGACGCCGACGGCTACCGCGTCTTCCGCCGCAGCGCCATGCAACGCATGGCGGCGATGCAGCAGGCGGGCATCGGTGAGTGGTTCGGCGCGATGGTGGGCGACGTGCTCGCCGCGGACTGCGGCCTCGTGCACAGCGGACCGGAAGGGCTCGGCCGCTTCCAGTACGTCGAGACGCAGACCGAGTGGCGCCGGCGCGGCCTGTGCCGCGCGCTGGTGCATCACGTCTGCACGCACGCCTTCGACACCTTGAAGTTGAAGCGCCTGGTGATGTGCGCCGACCCGCACGACGTGGCGATCGGCATCTACCGCTCGGTCGGCTTCAGCCAGGTCGAGTCGCATTGGTGCCTGCAACGCAGGCCGGCGCGCGATCGCGGATGATGCGGGCCTGTCTTCTCGGAGGTCGGCAAATGAACAAGCTCGTGTTGACGCTGCTGCTGGCTGCTGCGCCCGCGCTCGCCATGGACATGACGGAGCCCGCGCCTGCGCCGGCTGTCGCAGCGCCCGACAAGCTCGCCGGCGCACGCGCCCACATCAAGGCCGCGCGCTGGTCCGATGCGGTGGCCGAGTTGAAGAAGGTCAACGACGCGCGCAGCGCCGACTGGAACAACCTGATGGGCTTCGCGCACCGCAAGCTCGCGACGCCCGACCTGGCCGCGGCCGAGCGCTACTACGACGCGGCGTTGAAGATTTCGCCGGCGCACCGCGGCGCGCTCGAGTACTCGGGCGAGCTCTACCTGATGAAGGGCGAGCTGCCGCGCGCCGAGCAACGCCTGGCCGAACTCGTGCGCGTTTGCGCCGGCGCGTGCGAAGAGCAGGCCGAGTTGAAGCGCTCGATCGAGCGCTTCAAGGCCAACGGCAACAAGCACGTCGCCGGGGCGTATTGAACCCGGCCGCGGCCGACAGGTCACTGTGGCCCGGCATCGCGCTGGCCACTGCCGGCGCGATCGCGTTCTCCGGCAAGGCGATCCTCGCCAAGCTGATGTACCGCCACGGCGTCGATGCCGTGCAGGTGCTGTTCTGGCGCATGCTGCTCGCGCTGCCGCTGTTCCTGGCGCTGGCGTGGTGGGCCGGGCGCGGCAAAGCGCCGTTCACCCGGCGCGATTGGGTTGCGATCGTCGGCCTGGGCTTCTGCGGCTACTACCTGGCCAGCCTGCTCGACTTTCTCGGCCTGCAGTACATCACGGCGAGTCTCGAGCGGCTGATCCTGTACCTGAACCCGACGCTGGTCCTGCTGCTGTCGGTGCTGTGGCTGCGCGTGCGCGTGTCGGCGCGGCAGATGCTCGCCATTGCGCTCAGCTACGCCGGTGTGCTGATCGTCTTCAGCCACGAGCTGAACTTCGAAGGCGCCAACGTCGCGCTCGGTGCGACGCTGGTGTTCGCCAGCGCGCTGTCTTATGCGGTGTATCTCGTCGCCAGCGGCGAAGTCGTGCGCCGCATCGGCGCGCTGCGCCTGACCGGCGCGGCAACGAGCGTGGCCTGCGTGTTCGCGATCGCGCAGCTGTTCGTGCTG
>CADEEN010000417.1 GCA_902826345.1 uncultured Burkholderiales bacterium
AGTTTTGGGTCGGCACAACCCTCAAAAGTGGCTCAGTTTTCGGTCGGCGCCAACATTTGGACTTCGATACAGCGCGCACACCAGACGCGAGGGGGCAGAGGCAGTGTTCTTCTCGAACGAGTTAGCACTTCTCGATGAAGTTCGCCCTTCCCGCGCAGTAGCGGCGTAGCGCCTCTCCACTGCGGTCGTCGCACGTCGTGCTCCCTCAGCCGCTGTGCCCCCCCAATCTGATCATTGGCGCTCAAGATTCGTTCCAGGCGCAATCGATTTTCGATCGGGCAACTTGTATACATCAGCCCAGGTCGCCGCGCCCGACTGTCCAACATATCGATCGATCGCCCGCGCAAGATTGTGATCATCGGGACTATCGGACGCAGCGAGAGCGCGCCCGATCTGCTGCCACGCAACAGCCGCTTCCGCTCGAGTAGACTGGGCACGTGGACTGGACTTTGTACTCTCCCCTGCGGAGCGCAACCGTCCATCTGCCCGCGCCTTGATCCGCCACAGAGGGTCGTAGTTGCGGCTGTTACCCCGTGTCGCCTGCCGTGTCGCTTCGGCCTCAACACCCCGCTCGCGCAGCTTCCCCGCAAAGATCTCCCGCCATCGGTGCAAGTCGGTCTTGCGAGGGTTCAGTCGCCGGCCGTGCTTGGACTCAGCGCGCACGCTGATGTGAACGTGCGGGTTGGCCTGGTGATCATGCAGCACCATCACGTACTTGTGGTCGGCCAGTTCGATTTTCGCGAACTCGCGCGCTGCCCACTGCACGGTCAACGGGTCGGTGCCGCGCGGCATCGACAACATGATGTTGAATGCCTCGCGTCGGTCGCTCACGTCTTCGATGAGACTGCCACCGAAGCGCCAGTCGTCGGCCAGCTCGTGCAGCGCCTCCTTGCCGCGCGTCGTGTCGCCGCGCTCGTCCTCGATCTCGAGCCGCCCGTTCTTGCTGATGTAGCGGAAGTGCGCGGCGATGGCCTTCATGCCACGTCCACCACCCGTCACCTTGACCATCACCTGCGGCGCGCGGCGCACGACGGTCGCCTCGATGCGCTCGCGGATGGCCGCGGCGCGCTGACGCGCAGCCAAACCGCTGAGCTTCGGCTGCGGCTTGGTCTTGACGACCCGGTTACCGGGATAGAACAGGCGGTCGCCCCACTGGATCAGCACGCCGTCGATGTTGGGTGGTTGGGACATGTCGATCTCCTTCGCTTCACACGGCTGCGGGTCGCCTTGACTCACGGCGCCCAGCAGATGGGCGCGCGGGCCGCAGGTCAGCCAGGACGCCGGCAGCCAGGCTCAGGTGCGCGCGCACGTCATTGCCCAGCGTGTCGAGCAATCGGCGGTACTGCTGCGCTGGACCCACCTCGCCCTGTCGCAGCAAGGCTGTCAGGCGGTGGACGTTCCGGCTCAACGTCGATAGCTCGGCGCTCGACGCGGTGAGCGCAGCGAGGCAATCGACGCGGCTCGCCGAGTCGCCCGTCAATGACGGGACGTTTGCCAGCAGACCCGCGAGGAAGGCGCCGCGCGACAGGCCGGCCCGCCGTGCACCGGCGTCGAGCTGCTCGGCCTCGCTGCTCGTCAAGCGGATCGACAGCTTCACGATCGAACCCGCCGTGGCCGCGGCGCGCATCGAGCCCTCGGGCTCGGCCGATGCATCGACGAGTCCGAGCTCGCGCTCGACAGCCGCACGCACCAACACCGACACGCTGACCCGCTGCGCCTGCGCACGCGCCACAAGCGCGGCCTTCAGGCCGCGCATCTCAACCGTGACGAAGTCATGGGACGGGGTGTTCATGGGTCGAGCAATCGATGCGAGGCATACACGTGAAGGGCAAGCGGAGCGCTTCACAACTTGGCGGCAAGGCGCCTATCACTGCACTCACCTACGCATTCAGTATTGGCTCGAATCGAAGCTGTTGAGCCGCTGGATTCGGCCCTGAATCCAGCGCGGCGCGACGCTGCCAGCGCGCCGATGATGAGGTCAGGTGACCCGAGACCGAACCGACAGCGAGCACAAGTGACCCGAGAGCGAGCAGAGACCGCACACGGAGCGTGCGCGACTGAACAGGCAGCGCACCGGCACCGAGTCACGAGTGAACCGAGACCGGGTCAGGAGCGCACCGAGACCGAACCGAAGCGACGAAATGAAGCTGGCACCGAAGCACCCGCCCGGTAGACGAACGCGCAAGGCCCGAGCCTTCGAAGTGGAGATTCGACAGCTTCGCGCCGAGGGCTACACGTTCGAGGCGATCCGTGCGGCCTTGGCCGATGCCGGCGTGCTGGTCAGCAGGAGCACTGTCCAGCGCGAGGCGGCCAGGCAGGCGCTCGACGCGGCGGCCGAGAGCGAGGACGGTGCGGCACGCACCGCCGACACGCCGACGAAGCGCCGACCTCCCGAGCAGGCCCTCGCACCGGCTCGGGCGGAGCCTCTCAGCGGCAAGGACATCGCCGAGGCCTTCGTGCGCAAGCGCATCACCAACCCATTGATCCGCAACAGGAGCAGCGATGAAGATAGCCGTCATTAACTTCTCCGGCAACGTCGGCAAGACCACCGTTGCCCGCCATCTGCTGGTGCCCCGTCTCCCCGGCGCCGAGCTCGTCTGCGTCGAAAGCATCAACGCCGACGACGGCCAGGGCCAGGCCTTGCGCGGGCGCCAGTTCGGCGAGTTGCAGGAGTACCTGCAAACCGTCGAGAGCGTCGTGGTTGACATCGGCGCCAGCAATGTGGAGGAGCTGCTGGCGCTGATGCGAAAGTACCGCGGCAGCCAAGAGGACTTCGACTGCTTCATCGTGCCCACCGTGCCCGCCTTGAAGCAGCAGCAGGACACGATCGCGACGCTGGTCGAGCTGGCACACATCGGCGTGCCGGCGTCGCGGCTGAAGGTTGTCTTCAACATGGTCGAGGACGGCATCGAAGTCGGCCGGGCCTTCGACACGCTGTTGGCTTTCGTCGCCGAGCTGCCGATCGCTCAGGCCGACATGCGCTGTTGCCTTGGCGACAACGAAATCTACGAGCGGGTCAAGGGCGCCGGCGTGGACATCGCCGCGCTGGCGCGGGACTCGACCGACTACAAGGCGCTCATCGGCAAGGCGCGCAGCACCGAGGACAAGCTGGCTCTGGCGCAAAAGCTGGCCACAAGCCGCCTGGCGAGCGGCGTGCTGCCCGAGCTCGACGCGTGCTTTGCGGCCTTGGGGCTGACGGCATCAGGCGACGCAATAGCGGTGTCCGCACCGAGCGCAACGGCGTGAAGCCTGCGAGCACCGCGCGCGAGGCGCTGATCGTCGAGGTGATCGGCGATGTCGCCCGGCTGCTTGATCGGGTCGAAGCGTTGATACCGGCCCTCGACGCTTCGCGCCAGGCGTCAGCCGATGCGGGTGCGCAGTTCGCTGCCGGACTCGAGGCCCTTGAGGATCGGATGGCCACCGTCACCGAGACAGCCCGGACGCAGGTCGTCCAGCACATCGTGCGGCGCACCGAAGAAGCCGCACGACGAGCACAGGAAGTTCAGTCGAGAGTGATCGCCGAGGCGGCGCGCGAGGTGTTTCGCGGCGAGGTCGAGCGGTCGCTGCAGCAGCTGGCTACAGCGGTGCAGGCAGCGAGTTATCGAAGGCGGCTCGCGTGGGAGGCGTGGCTGACGCATGCCGCCACCGCAGTAATGGCATCCGCGGCCACCTGGGTGCTGATGGCCTGGTCTTGGGGGCGCTGACGGCGAGCCCAGCCGCTCGGTCCGCGTCGACCACCGTCCGCCGGCGCGATCGACAAGGGAGACGCGGCGGAGGACTGCTCCCGGGCACCGGGCTCGAAGGCCGGCGGCCGGGATCGCGCGAGCAGGCGCCAGCCGGCGAGCGCGCGCGTTGGCAGTTCCCACGCGCGCACGCACCGCCCCGATGATCGGGG
>CADEEN010000418.1 GCA_902826345.1 uncultured Burkholderiales bacterium
GAGCAGAGGACTCATAATCCTTTGGTCGCTGGTTCGATCCCAGCACGGCCTACCAAACGAACAAGAAGCCAGCGTGCACAGGTCCATCAGAACGCGTGGCGCCCCGTCCGCGAAGGTCACGCTCGAGAAGGTGGCCGAACGCGCCGGCGTGTCGCCGAGCACGGTGTCGCGCATCCTCAACGGCACGGCGGTGGTCGGCGACGAGAAGCGCGCCGCCGTGGACGAGGCCGTCGCCAAGCTGGGTTTCGTGCCCAACCCGGTGGCCCGCGGGCTGGCGGGCGGTCGCACCTTGAGCATCGGCGTCGTCAGCCAGGCCATCGACAGCCCGTTCTATGGCGCCGCGTCACGCCCACGGCGTTCGCTGCAACGGACTACACGGTGGCGCTGTCGGCCTTCAGCGTGGTGCAGGACTGCGCGCAGGGCGGCCTCACCGTCGCTTCGGCGCTGACGGCCTCGCCGATCTCGCAGGTGTCGTTCCAGGGCGTCGGCGGCGGCATCGCGCTCTCAGCGGGTGGCCAGACCAGCGGCGCCAATTTGAGCGTGGCTGCGGGCGGGTTCTATCCGACGACGCTGGTGGTGGTCGGGGGCATCACATTTGAGTGATGCCCGGCACCCGAGGAAGAAGTAGCGCCGAGGGGGCGACCGTTGTCGTCGTGATTGCGCTGGCGCTCGCATGATGCGAGCATCGCACACTCGCTGACCTGCAACGACGCGGAGCACCCGATGGCCACCTTCGATCCCGATGCCCTGATCTCGATGTTCGAGAGCGCCAGCGCCACCTCCAGCGCGCGCGTGCAGAAAGCCGTGACCGAGGCCACGCTGGCCGCGCTGCGCGGGCGCGAGCTGACGCTGGCCAACATCCGCTCCTCGCTCGACGCCGTGACCAAGGCGGTTACGATGGGCGCGGCCAAGAGCCCGCTGGGCGCCGACGCGGTCGAGGGCCTGCTCGACAAGGCCGTGGCCGGCATGGACGCGGCGCTGGTCAAGGCGGTGCAGGCCAACCAGGCGGCGCTGCAGCAGTTCGCCGATCGCGGAGTCGATCTGCGCGAGACGCATCTGAAGAAGGCGCTCGACGACCTCGACAAGTTCGATGGCCTGTTGATCGGCGCGGTGAAGAAGGCCGCCGCCGCGGCCGGCCCGATGGCCGCGCCTTGGCAGCAGGCGATGGAGAAGTTGCAGGCCGGGGGCTCGATGTCCGGCATGAGCGCGGCCAAGACGGTCGAGGAATTTGCCGACCAGATGCAGACTGCGATGCGCGGCGCGCGCAGCGCCAGCGTGCGCGCGGCCAGCGTGCTCGCCGAAAGCTACGCGGCGATGGCCAGCGGCGTGCTCGTCGGTCTGTCGCAGGCGCTGTCGTCGCAAGAGGACGCGGCACCGGCGCCGAAGGCGGCAGCGAAGAAGAAGCGCTGAAGCGCCTTCAGCGCGCCGGCACGACCTTCTGCTCGATCGCGCCGAAGACCGATCGCCCGTCCGCGCCTTTGATCTCGATGCGCACCGTGTCGCCGAAGGCCATGAACGGCGTCTTCGGCGCGCCATCTTCGATCGTCTCGATGCAGCGCTTCTCGGCGATGCACGAGTAGCCCTTGCTCCAGTCCTTGTTGCTCACCGTGCCCGAGCCGATGATCGAGCCGGCGCGCGCGCGCCGCGTCTTGCACAGGTGCGCGATCAACTGGCCGAAGTGAAACGTCATCTCCGGGCCGGCGTCGCACAGCCCCACCTTCTTGCCGTTCCAGCTGACGTGCATCGGCAAATGCAGGCGGCCGTTTTGCCATGCGTCGCCGAGTTCGTCGGGCGTCACCGCGACCGGGCTGAATGCCGTCGCCGGCTTGCTCTGAAAAAAGCCGAAGCCCTTGGCCAGCTCGGCCGGGATCAGGTTGCGCAGGCTCCAGTCGTTGGCCAGCATCACCAGGCGAATGCCTTCGAGCGCCTGGTCCGGCGTCACGCCGCTCGGCACGTCGGCGGTGATGACCGCGATCTCGGCTTCGAAGTCGATGCCCCAGTCGGCGCTGGCAAACGGCGCGTCGTCGCAGGGGCCCTGCAGATCGTCGCTGCCGCCCTGGTACATCAGCGGGTCGGTGTAGAAGCTCTCCGGCACTTCGGCCTTGCGTGATTTGCGCACCAGCTCGACATGGTTGATGTAGGCCGAACCGTCGGCCCATTGAACCGCGCGCGGCAGCGGCGCCATGCACAGCGACGGCACGAACTCGAAGGCATGGCGCGCCTTGCCCTGGTTCAACGTGACGTACAAATCCTGCAACTGCGGCGACAGGAAGTTCCAGTCGTCGAGCACCTGTTGCAGGCGGGTGGCGATGCCGGTCGCAAAATGCGCCGTCGTGAGATCGCGTGAGACGACGACCAGTTGGCCGTCGCGCGATCCATCTTTGAACGTGGCGAGTTTCATCGTGCCGCAATTGTCGGTCCTTCCGTCCGGTGCCTCTTCGATCCGGTCCCGGCGCTGGCTGTTTTTCGTGCTCGCCGCTGCGGCGGTGCTGGCCGCGCACGCGCTGCTGCTGTGGTCGCTCGGGCCGTCCTGGGTCGATCCCGAAGAGCCGGCTGCCGCAGCGCCGGTGCTCGACGTGCGCAGCGTGACGGTGGCGGCGCCGACGCCGCCGGCCACCATGCAGGCGCCCGCGGTGCAGGCGCCGCCGGTGATGGCGCCCAAGGCGACAGCGAAAGCGACGCGCGCGCCGACGGCACCCAAACCCGCGGCCTCGGCAGTGTCCGCGATCCCGCCGACGCCGGTCGTTGTCGTCGCCGAGCCGGTGACCGTTGTCGAGCCTGCTGCCGTCGCGCCCTCGAGCCAGCCGCCCGCCCCCGCGATCGACGTGCCGGTGTATGCGACGCGCCTGCCGCCACCCTCCACCTGGCGCTACGAACTGACACGCGGCATCGCCAGCGGCGACGCCGTGCTCGGCTGGCAGCCGCGTGATGATCAGCGCTACGAGATCAAGCTCGAAGGCTTCATCGCCGGCATCACCGTGCTCGACTGGGTCAGCAGCGGCGGGCTCGACGGCGCCGGCATCGCGCCGGAACGCTTCGTCATCCGCCGCCGCGGCAAGGACAGCCAGGCCGCGAACTTCCAGCGCGACGCCGGCAAGATCACCTTCTCCGGGCCGACGCACGAACTGCCGCTGATCGCCGGCGTGCAGGACCGGCTGTCGTGGATGCTGCAACTGCCGGCCATCGTCGAGGCTGCACCGCAGCGCTTCGGCGCTGGATCGAGCGTGGTGCTGATGGTCATCGGCGCGCGCGGCGGCGCCGACGTGTGGACGTTCAACGTCATCGGCGCCGATCGCGTGGGCGACGTCGCGGCGCTGAAGCTGGTGCGAGAAGCGCGCAAGCCGCGCGATGTGCAGGTGGAGGTGTGGCTCGATCCGGTGCGAGGCCACATGCCGGTGAGGGCTTTGTTGACCCAGCCCGACGGCGGGGCGCCGTTGGAGCTGCAACTCCAGGCGGGGTCAACCGGGCCTTGATTTCTGCGTTGCTGGGCTCAAGTGGCGTCGTGGAGGCACCGCAATGCTCATGCTCTACAACTCGGACCAGTTCGCCGTCGTTCGATTCGATACGCAGGCGCACGAACACCTGCCGGCGCGCGGCGGCTACGAGATCGTCGACAAGTTCGCGCGCAAGGAAATCTTCATCGACGGTGAGCTCGCCGCGCAGTTCAAGGCCGGCGTCGATGCGCTGATCCAGACCAGCCCGAGCGAAGAGGAACTGGACGAGTACATCGGCCGCTACGGCGCGATGGCGCAGCAGCCCGTCGTCTTGCATTGAGCAGTTTGTGGCGCTCGCGGGGCTTGCCCCGGTGCGGCAGCCACGCCAAGATGGCGTGAGATGGTTGGACTCCTTCGAAAGATCGCATGACCGC
>CADEEN010000419.1 GCA_902826345.1 uncultured Burkholderiales bacterium
GGCTGGGGCTGCCGGCGATGGGCGCGGCGCTCGGCGGGAATATGGTTCGCGTGGGCTTGCGGATGCATGGCAAGAGGAGTCGCATCGAGCATGCCGAACACGGCGTGTTCAAGGCCTTGCCGCAGAACTTCACCGTCGTGCGCTACCACTCGCTGCTGATCGAGCGCGCGTCGCTGCCGGCGGATCTGGTGGTGACGGCGACGGCCAACGGCGGCGAGATCATGGGCGTGCGCCACAAGACGCTGCCGATCGAGGGCGTGCAGTTCCATCCGGAGTCGATCCTGTCCGAACACGGCCATGCGATGCTGCGCAACTTCCTCGATGCCTATCCGGTGTGAACATGATCGATCTGCGCAGCGATACCGTGACGCAGCCGACCGCTGCGATGTGGGACGCGATGCGCGCCGCGCCGCTAGGCGACGACGTGTTCGGCGACGACCCGACGGTCAACGCGCTGCAGGTGCGCATCGCTGCCGATCTCGGTTTCGAAGCGGCCCTCTTCATGCCGACCGGCACGCAGAGCAATCTGTGTGCGCTGATGAGCCACTGCCAGCGTGGCGACGAGTACATCGTCGGCCAGATGGCGCACACCTACCGCTGGGAGGGCGGCGGCGCGGCGGTGATGGGCAGCATCCAGCCGCAGCCGCTGCCCAACCAGGGCGACGGCACGCTGCTGCTGTCCGACATCGAAGCGGCGATCAAGCCCGACGATGCGCACTTCGCACGCACGCGGCTGCTCGCGCTCGAGAACACCTGGGGCGGGCAGGTGCTGCCGCTGGCGTATGTCGAAGCGGCGACATCGCTCGCCGCGAAGAGGGGCCTGGCGCGCCATCTCGACGGCGCGCGCCTGTTCAACGCCGCTGTCGCTTCAGGCGTGCCGGCGCGAGAGATCACGAAGCACTTCGACAGTGTCTCGGTGTGCTTCAGCAAGGGCCTGGGCACGCCCGCCGGCTCTGCGCTGTGCGGCACGCGCGAGCTCATCGCGCGTGCGCACCGCTGGCGCAAGATGGCCGGCGGCGGGATGCGCCAGGCCGGCGTGCTGGCGGCAGCGGCGCTGCACGCGCTCGACCATCACGTCGCCCGCCTGGCCGAGGACCACGCCAACGCGCGCCGCCTGGCCGATGGCCTGCAGGGCTTGCGCGGCGTCAGCGTGACGCCGCCGCAATCGAACATCGTCTTCGTCGATCTCGCCGCCGACAAGCCGAACGACGTCGTCGCCCGGTTGCGCGCGCGCGGCATTCTTGCCACCGGCTTGTACAAGCTGCGCCTGGTGACGCATCTGGACGTGAGCCGCGACGACATCGAGCGCGCGCTGCCGCTGCTGCGCGACGTGCTCGGCTGAACGACAAGACACGGATCGCGACATTCGTCTCGCCGCAGCGCGGCATTGCCGCAACAGCGCGCCGGCCGCGGGGCGCCGCTGCCTAGAGTCCGCGGGTTCGCGCCGCATGGGCGTCGCGGCAAAACCAATCCTCAAGCTCTTGGAGACTCTCTTGAAGAAAACGCAAGCTCTGCTGGCCGTTGCTGCGCTGGCGCTGTCGGGCGCCGCCTCGGCGCAGGTTTACGGCACGGTGTCGGCTGGCGTGAGCAAGCACGATGTCGATTGCGCGGGCACGACCTCCTGCGACGACACGGGCTCGGCGTACAAGGTTCTCGGCGGCTACAAGTTCAACCCCAATATCGCCATCGAAGGCGGCTACATGAACTTCGGCAAGACCAAGGCGGTCGTCGATGGCATCGAGCTGGAGTTGGGCGTCACCGGCGTCGGCGTCGGCGCGGCGTTCCATCAGGACTTCGCGACCAACTGGAATTTCGTCGCCCGCCTCGGCCTGGTGCAGATGAAGTCCAAGCTCACCGGCCGCTCCGGCGGCGCAAGCGCCACCTTCAGCGACAGCGGCGCCGAGTTGTACGCTGGTTTGGGCGTGGGCTACAAGCTGACCAAGCAGATGTCGCTCGACGCGGCGATGGACTTCAGCAAGGGCGAAATCGACGGCAGCAAGGCCAACGTCGCCGCCTTCTCGGTGGGTCTGACCTTCGGCTTCTGACCGGCACCCGTCGATCCCGCAAGGGCCGCCTTCGGGCGGCCTTTTTCTTGCCCGCCGCTAGACTCGTGCACCGCTGCGAGGACAGGCCATGCCGATCACCGACACCGAAGCGCTCGTGCGCACGATCGAACACCGCGAAATCTTTCATGACGAGATGCTGGCGCTGATGCGCCGCATCATGAGCGGCGAGATGTCGCAGCCGATGATGGCGGCGCTGCTGTTGGGCCTGCGGGTGAAGAAGGAGACGATCGGCGAAATCACCGCCGCGGCGCAGGTGATGCGCGAGTTCTCGACCAAGGTGGTGGTGGCCGACCGCAAGCACCTTGTCGACATCGTCGGCACCGGCGGCGACGGCTCGCACACCTTCAACATTTCGACGTGCTCGATGTTCGTCGCTGCGGCCTGCGGGGCGCGCGTGAGCAAGCACGGCAACCGCGGCGTGTCGAGCAAGTCGGGCAGCGCCGACGTGCTGGAAGCGATGGGCGTGCCGATGAACCTCCCGCCCGACGCCGTGGCGAGGTCGATCGACGCCACCGGCATCGGCTTCATGTTCGCGCCGAACCACCATCCGGCGATGAAGAACGTCGGGCCGGTGCGCAAGGAGTTGGGCGTGCGCACGATCTTCAACATCCTCGGGCCGCTGACCAACCCGGCCGACGCGCCGAACATCCTGATGGGCGTGTTCCACCCCGACCTCGTCGGCATCCAGGTGCGCGCGCTGCAACGCCTGGGCGCCGAGCATGCCGTGGTGGTCTATGGACGTGACGGCATGGACGAGGTCTCGCTCGGCGCGGCGACGCTGGTCGGCGAGTTCAAGGACGGCGAGATCCGCGAGTACGAGATTCATCCGGAGGATTTCGGGCTGACGATGGCGTCGAACCGCACGCTGAAGGTGGAGACGCCGGCAGAGTCGCTGGCGCTGGTGCGCTCGGTGCTCGCCAACGAGGCCGGTCCGGCTCGCGACATCGTCGCGTTGAACGCCGGCGTGGCGCTGTATGCGGCCAACGTGGCGCCGACGATGGCCGACGGCGTGAAGCTGGCGCTGGATGCGCTGGCGACGGGGCGTGCGTCAGCCAAGATGCAGCAGTTCGTCGAGACGGCGAAGGGGCTCGCGCCGAAGTGAGCGACGTTCTCGAACGTATCGTCGCCGTCAAGCGCGAGGAGATCGCGGCGGCGAAGTCACGGCGCAGCGACGCGTCGTTGCGCGATGAAGCCCAGGCGCGTCGCGACACGCGCGGCTTCACCGCTGCGCTGCGCGACAAGATCGACGCGGGTCGAGCGGCCGTGATCGCCGAAGCGAAGAAAGCCAGCCCGAGCAAAGGCGTGCTACGCGAACACTTCGTGCCGGCCGAGATCGCCGCGAGCTACGAGCGCGGCGGCGCGGCATGCCTGTCGGTGCTGACAGACGAGCGCTTCTTTCAAGGCTCGGCAGCGTATCTGCAGCAGGCGCGCTCGGCCTGCACGCTGCCGGTGCTGCGCAAGGACTTCATGGTCGATGAATACCAGGTGTTCGAGGCGCGAGCGATGGGCGCGGACTGCATCCTGCTCATCGCGGCGTGCCTCGACGACGCGCAGATGGTCGATCTCGAAGCACAGGCGCACGCGCTCGGCATGGACGTGCTGGTCGAGGTTCACGACGGCGCCGAGCTGGACCGTGCGCTGCGGCTCGAGACACCGCTGGTCGGCATCAACAACCGCAATTTGCGCAGCTTCGAGGTTTCACTGGAGACGACGCTGGGTCTGTTGCCGAGGGTGCCGCAAGACCGGCTGCTCGTCACCGAGTCGGGCGTCCTCGCGCGCGCAGACGT
>CADEEN010000420.1 GCA_902826345.1 uncultured Burkholderiales bacterium
GTCGCTGCTGTGGCGCAGGTGGTAGAGGAAGTCGCGGTAGAAAATGTTCTTGCCCTGCTTCTGCAAGCCCAGCGCGTTGTAGATCTCCGAGCGCGGCTTCCTCGGCATCAGCGAACGCAGGAAGGTCACGTAAGCGCTCGGCACTTCCATGTCGACCATGAAGTACGCGCGGGCGAAGCTGAACACCAGCTGCAAATCGTCCTCGCCGAACAGCGCGGCATCGATCAGCAGTTTTTCGTCGGCGCCGTGCACGATCGGCAGCGCGAAAGGCGTTTCGACGAAGCCGTTGATGATCTTGCCGACGACATACGCACCCTTGTTGCGGAAGAACAGCGACGACAGCACCTGGATCTGGAAGTTGGCGCGCAGGCGAAAGTCGGCGAGCTGCGCTTCGAACGCGGCCAGCACATGGTCCACGTCGCGCGGCAGGTTCTCGAACTCGCGCTGCAGCTGAAAGTTGTGGACGATGCGCTCGATCGCCTCGCGCAGCGTCTCGCGCGTCGGGTAGTAGGCGCGGTAGGTCGGCGTGGCGGCGGGCTCGTCGTTTTCGATGTACTCGGTGCTGACGGCCGGGCGCACGAACAGGAAATCGTTCTTGAAGTAGCTGCGGTGCAACAGGCGCGTGCTGACCGAGTTGAAGAAGGTCTCGGCAAGTTCGGGCTGGTGGTGGTTGGTCAGCAGGCCGATGTAGTGCAGCTTCATCTGCTGCCAGACGTCGGCCGGCAGGTTCGGCGCATCGAACTCGCGCGTCAGCCGCTCGGCCGCTTCGGTGACGCGCGTGTCGTAGAACTCGATGCGCAGCGCCTGCGCGCGCTGCTGACCGTGCCAGTCGCTGGCTTCGAAGCGCGCTTGCGCAGCGCGGCTGGTTTCTCGGAACAGGCGGTAGTGGCGGTTGAAGCCTTCGAGCATCGCCTGCGCGATCTCGACCGCGCGCGGGTCGGTCAGGTTGGGGAAGATCGCGCGGCGCTGGCTCATCGCATCACTTGCGGTACGTCGCCCAAATCCAGCGATCGACCACCTGGCCGGCCTTGATCGCGCTCTTCGGCTGCACGCCTTCGAGCACGAAGCCGCTCTTTTCGGCGACGCGCATCGAGCGCTGGTTGCCGGCGTGCACCGGCGCGAAGACGCGCGTGATCAGCGGATCGGAGAAGGCGCGCCGCGTCAACGCCGCCGCGACACGCGTGACGACGCCGCGGCCCCAATGTTGTTCCGCGAGCCACCAGCCGAGCTCGGCGTTGCAACGGAACTGCGTTTGCTGCGGATGGACGCCGCAGCCACCGACCGCTTCGTCGTGCCAGGCGATGGCCCAGTTGTCGCCGCCGAACTCGACATGACCGCGCGTGCACCAGTACTCAGCCATGTCCAGCGTGTACGGATGCGGAAAACTGTCGCTCATCCAGCGCCAGACGTTGACGTTGCTGGCATGCGTGGCCAGCGCCGGCGCATCGCTCTCGCGCCAGGCGCGCAGCGTCCAGCCCTCGAGGCCGAGCGCGATGGTCGGCAAGGGCTCAGTCGAGGCCAAGATCACGCTGCCACTGCGCCAGGCGTGCAAGCGACACGCCCATGCCGCCGCAGACTTCGATCAGCGGCGCCTCGAATCTCGAGAACAGGCCCGCGTGCACCTCAAGCGCGGCGATCGACGCGCCGCAGGCCGGCTCGACGAGCACGCGCGTCGCATCGGCGAATCGCGTGCACGCCCGCACCGCTTGCGCATCGCTGACGACCACGCTGACGATCTCGTGCTCACGCGCCAGGTCGAGCAGGCGCGGCATCACGCGCCGAGCGCCGAGCGACGTGGCGATCGACGTGATCGCCGGCAGCGTCACCGGCTCGCCCGCCGCAATCGCAGCGGCAAAACACGCCGCGCCTTCGGTTTCGACCGCGATCACCGGCACATGGGCAAGCCCGTTGCGGCGCAGCCCTTCGACGATGCCGGCGAGCAGCCCGCCACCGCCGACGCTGGCGACCACGCCGTCGAAGGCAGCGCCGGCGCGCACCACCTCGTCGATCAGCGTCGCGTGGCCGTCCCACAGCAGCGGGTCGTCGAACGGATGCACGTAGACCGCGCCTTGCGCCTGCGCGAGCGCGGTGGCGTGCTCGTGCGCCTCGTCCCATGCAGCGCCATGCACGACGACTTTCGCGCCGCGCGCAGCGATCGCGTCGCGCACCGTCGCGGCTGTGGTTTGCGGCACGACGATGATCACCGGTACCTCGCACGCGAGCGCGGCCAGCGTCGCGGCCATGCCGGCGTTGCCACCTGACGCACAGACAACGGCTCGAGCGCCGTCGGCCACGCGCTGCTGCACCAGCCGGCCGACGCCGCGAATCTTGAAGCTGCCGCTGGCCTGCAGCGCATCCATCTTCAGCCACACCGTGCGCTCGGGGCCGAACAACTCCGGCGGCGCGCGCAACAGCGGCGTGTCGATGTGCAGCGGCGTCATCGTCGGTCAGTCAAAACTGGTGTCCAGCGCGTCGGTCGGATCGGCCACGCGTGGATAGCGTTTCAGCGCCGCGCCGAAGACACCGACCACCTGCTCGGGCGCATTCATCGTCACCTGCAGGTCTTTCAGCAGGCCGTCCTTCAAGCCGTACACCCAGCCGTGAATCGCCACTTCCTGTCCGCGCGCCCAGGCGTCCTGGATCACGGTGGACAGCGCGACGTTGCCGACCTGCTCGATGACGTTCATCTCGCACAGCGTGTCTTCCTGCTCGTCGGGCGGCAGATGATCGAGGCGCTTTCGGTGCCGCAGCCGCACGTCCTGCACATGGCGCAGCCAGTTGTCGGCCAGGCCGACGCGGATGCCGCGCATCGCGGCGCGCACACCGGCGCAGCCGTAGTGGCCGACGACGATGATGTGCTTGACCTTCAGGTGCTCGACGGCGAACTGGATCGTCGACAGCGCGTTCAGGTCCGAGTGCACGACCACGTTGGCGACGTTGCGGTGCACGAAGACCTCGCCCGGATCCAGGCCGGTGATCTCGTTGGCCGGCACGCGGCTGTCGGCGCAGCCGATCCACATGTACTGCGGGCTTTGCTGCTGGGCCAGGCGCGTGAAAAAACCGGGCTCGCGCCGGGTGATGGCCGCCGCCCAGGCGCGGTTGGCTTCGAGAAGCTCTTCGAGGTCTTTGCTCACATCGTCTCCGAAAACAACTCACGCCCGATCAGCATGCGGCGGATCTCGCTGGTGCCCGCGCCGATCTCGTACAGCTTCGCGTCGCGCCACAAGCGCCCGAGCGGGTACTCGTTGATGTAGCCGTTGCCGCCGAAGATCTGGATGCCTTCGCCGGCCATCCAGGTCGCCTTCTCGGCGCACCACAGGATGACGCTGGCGCAGTCCTTGCGCACCTGGCGCACGTGCTCGGCGCCGAGCAGGTCGAGGTTCTTGCCGACCGTGTAGCAGAAGGCCCGGGCGGCCTGCAGCACGGTGTACATGTCGGCGACCTTGCCCTGGATCAGCTGGAACTCGCCGATCGACTGCCCGAACTGCTTGCGGTCGTGCGTGTACGGGATGACGTTGTCCATCACCGACTGCATGATGCCGATCGGCCCGGCCGCGAGCACCGCGCGCTCGTAGTCGAGGCCGCTCATCAGCACCTTGGCGCCGCCGTTCAACGAGCCGAGAATGTTGGCAGCCGGCACTTCGACGTCGACGAACACCATCTCGCCGGTGTGCGAGCCGCGCATGCCGAGCTTGTCGAGCTTCTGCGCGGTCGAAAAACCCTTCATGCCTTTCTCGACGATGAAGGCCGTCACACCGCGCGCGCCGAGTTCCGGTTCGGTCTTCGCGTAGACCACCATCGTGTCGGCGTCCGGGCCGTTGGTGATCCACATCTTGGTGC